>WGDF01000050.1 GCA_015493405.1 Flavobacteriaceae bacterium | reverse complement strand
ATGTTATATATGCCGACCATTGCTTTGGACAATACTATTTCTTATTGTATTTTGGAACGCAATGAAATGGATGTGGTTAAAACTTTTCCGCCTATTCGTGTTTGGGGCACTATAGGTTTTATCTTAGCGACCTGGATTACCGATTACTTCGGTTGGGGAATTAATACGGGACAATTTTATTTTGCGGCAGTGGCTTCAGTAGTGTTGGGCTTTTACACCTTTATGTTACCGGATTGTCCTCCTGAGAAAGATGCAGCCAAAAAAACTTTGACACAAGCCTTAGGTTTAGATGCTTTTGTTTTATTTAAGGATAAAAAAATGGCTATTTTCTTTATTTTTTCTATGCTTTTAGGCGCAGCCTTACAGATTACCAATATGTGGGGGGAAGCTTTTTTGCATGATTTTGGAAATAATCCTCTGTTTAAAGATAGTATTATAGTTAAATACAATGGTTTTGTGATGTCATTATCTCAGATTTCGGAAACCGTATTTATTTTGACTATTCCTTTCTTTTTGAAGCGTTTCGGGATTAAAAAAGTGATGATTATGAGTATGTTGGCTTGGTTTTTCCGTTTCGGTCTGTTTGGCATTGGCAGTCCGGTAGGTCTTGGAGCAGTGGCCATCATTTTATCTATGATTGTTTACGGTATGGCATTTGATTTTTTCAATATTTCCGGTTCTTTATTTGTCGAACAAGAAACCAATCCCAAAATCAGAGCATCGGCACAAGGTTTATTTATGATTATGACCAATGGTTTGGGCGCTATGATTGGTGCTTACGGCAGTGGCTATATCATTGATTTATTTACTCAGAATGGTATACGTGATTGGCAAAACATATGGTTTGTATTTGCTTTATACGCCTTGGTTATTGCTATTTTATTTGCCGTTTTGTTCAAATATAAACATGAACCGGAGAAGTTAGGCGAGATTAAGCATTAGACACTAGAAGAAAGCGGGAAAGTGCGTAGAGACGTTGCATACAACGTCTGAATTTATAATGAGATTTCTCTCCCGACAAAAGTCGGGATCGAAATGACGCCGAACATCACCTCAAATAACCAAATAATCAATTAACCGGTTAATCAGTTAACCAAACAACCAATAATAATATGGGAAGAGCATTTGAATTTAGAAAAGCAAGAAAGTTTAAACGATGGGCTACGATGGCCAAAACCTTTACAAAAATAGGTCGTGAAATATCAATGGCAGTCAAAGATGGTGGCCCCAATCCCGAGACGAATGCCCGTTTGCGGGCTGCCATACAGAATGCCAAATCGGCTAATATGCCCAAAGACAATGTTGAACGGGCGATAAAGAAAGCCTCTGATAAGGACACAGCCGGATATAAAACAGTTATTTTTGAAGGTTACGCGCCACACGGTATCGCTTTATTAGTAGAAACGGCTACGAACAATAACAATAGAACGGTGGGCAATGTGCGCAGTTATTTCAACAAATATAAGGGAACTCTAGGCACCTCAGGATCGGTCATCTTTATGTTTGACCATGTGTGTAATTTTCGTATTAATAAAGAAAATCTCCCAATGGATTTGGAAGAACTCGAATTGGAACTCATTGATTTTAACGTAGAAGAAATATTTGAAGATGAAGATGGGATCTTAATTTATGCTCCCTTTGGTGAATTTGGTAAGATTCAAAAATATTTGGAAGAAAATCATCTGGAAATTCTATCCTCAGGATTTGAATATATTCCGCAAGTCACAAAAAAATTAACGCCGGAACAACAAGCTGAAGTCGAAAAATTATTAGAAAAAATGGAAGAAGACGAGGATGTTCAAAATGTATATCATACTATGGACGTGAATGCTTCTTAATTTTATTAAGTTATACCAAAAACAACTATATATTAGTCTAATAAATCGTTTCTTTTTGCCTGTATCTTCGTTAAAATACTCGTTATAGCTACGGCTTTAACTGTGTTTTTTGCCTTGATACAAAAAAAATATTCCAATTTATTTTGGACTAATATACAATTCCTTTTGGTATTATTTGAGATTAAAAAAACTGAATGGATGGTCCATTCAGTTTTTTTGTAAATCTAAATTTTATTCACTTTTTTAATTTCTCGGTTAAAGGTCTCAATATCGACATCATCTACAATAAGTCCGACGGCCTTTTCATAAATAATATCTAAATTTTTTGCCGGAAATCCCAATGATAAAATAGCATTTTTAAGTAATTTCAATTCTGCACGGTCGATATGTCCATCGGCATAAATTATTTTGGTCAGATTATATAATTGTTCGATGCGTTCATTGTAATCGTAAGTCGGCTCCAAGCTATATTTTTCATAATTCTTAATGATATATAACAAGTCGGAAGGGTCAATTATGCCATAGCTGCGGGCAACTTTGGTAATAATTTTCATTTCATTATCATCCAGGACACCATCGGCAAGTGACATTTTAATAAGTGTGGCTACAACAGAAATTTTATTTCTGAATTCAGCATTTTCATAAGCATCAATAATTCCCATAAGTCAATATTTTTTTATTTGGTTAATTGTTTTTTGTAAAAGTCATAAAAATATGAGATTGTTTCAATCCCTTTGAAATAATTATATACGCCATAATGTTCATTGGGCGAATGAATGGCATCCGAATTTAAACCGAAACCCATTAAGATGGATTTAGTCCCCAATTCTTTTTCGAATAAAGGGACAATAGGAATGCTACCGCCGGAATAAATCGGGAGTGGCTCCTTGCCAAAAGCTTTTTTCATAGCTTGAGCTGCAGCTTTATATCCCGGACTGTCAGTTGGGGTAACATAAGGATAGCCGCCATGCAAATTTTGAACACTGACTTTAACACCTTTTGGGGCTAATTTCTTAAAATAGTCTTCAAACATTTTCGGAATCTCATTGGGGTCTTGGTCCGGAACCAGGCGCATGCTTATTTTGGCATGTGCCTTGGAGGGAATAATCGTTTTAGCACCTTCACCGGTATAGCCGCCCCAAATACCATTGACGTCAAGGCTGGGGCGAATGCTTTGTCTTTCTATGGTAGAATAGCCATCTTCTCCATAGACGGCATCAATATCTAAATCTTTTTGGTATTGTTTCAAATCAAAAGGCATTTTTGCGATGGCTTCCCTTTCGGCGCTTGACAATTCTTTAACACGATCGTAAAATCCGGGAATTGTAATGTGATTTTTATCATCAGTCAATTGTGCAATCATTTTAGTTAAAACATTGATGGGATTGGCAACAGCGCCTCCATATAAACCGGAATGCAAGTCTCTGTTGGGACCTGTAACTGTGACTTCTACATAAGCCAAACCACGCAAGCCGGTTGTAATTGCAGGTATATCATTGGCCACCATACCGGTGTCTGAGATGATGATAACATCATTTTTTAATTTGTTGTGGTTTCGTGCCACATACCAAGCCAAACTGGGCGAACCGACTTCTTCTTCGCCTTCAATCATGAATTTGACATTAACCGGCATTTGTTGATTTTGGAGTAAAAATTCAACGGCTTTTAAATGCATAAACATTTGTCCTTTGTCATCAGAAGCTCCTCGTGCAAAAATAGCACCTTGCGGATGTAAATCGGTTTTTTTGATGACCGGTTCAAAAGGGTCGGACTCCCATAATTCTATAGGATCAGGGGGTTGCACGTCATAATGGCCATAAACCAAAACGGTTGGTAAGTCCGGATTTATAATTTTTTCACCGTAAACAATAGGATAGCCCGGTGTTTCTTCTACTGAAACATGGTCAAGACCGATTTTTGTCATTTGATTTTTGATGAAATCAGCCGCCGCTTCTACATCAGTGGCATAAGTCGGGTCGGCGCTGACTGATGGAATTCGAAGCAAATCAAAAAGTTCGTTTAAAAGACCTTGTTTGTGAGATGACAAATAGTCGTTAATAGTTTGCATTTTTTTTATTTTGAGATAAAAATACAAAAAAAAGTGATATCAAATACGCTCTTTTACAAATGCAAAAAAGTCCTGAATATATTTTAACAGGACTTGAAAGTTATTAAAAGATGATAAGTCAATGTTGTCTAAGCTTCTTCAGTAAAATTTATGTCATAAGAAACTTCAGCAAAACTCCTGAACATTTTGAAAACGCCACAATAGCGACTTTCTGAAAGTTTGACACATTTGGTCAATTTTTCTTCATTGAGATTTTTGCCTTTAAAATTATAGATGACATAAACTTTGTCAAAATATTTGGGATGCTCTTCTGTCATATGAGCTTCTACGGATACGGTAAAATCCGAAACAGCTTCGTCGATACGCATTTTTTTCATTAAAGAAGCTACATCTAGAGCCGTGCAACCGGCCAATGAAACCAACATTAAGGGTTTGGGTTGATAACCATAACCGTTTCCACCAAATTTTTCTTCCGCTTCTATATGAATCGGTTCTTTTTGTCCTGCAGAATAGGCATCGAATTGCATGCCGCCTTTCCAAACTAATTTTGTATGTGCCATGATAAATAGATTTTAATTTATACCGCGAATTTACAACATTTTTTGAATTTATAATTCATATGAAATGGCTTTCAAAATAGTAATTTGGTACAAATGTTTCTTTTGCGATAGCTCGTTTGAAAGGTCTTCTCAAAATAATTGCTCCGGTTTTTCTTTAGATTTTTCATATCCCGTATCGATATGCTCCGGTTTTTCTTTCGCAGCTTTAACAGCCAATCGATCACATTGTTCATTTTCGGGATGGTTATTATGCCCTTTCACCCAAGCAATTTTAAAGTTCAGGCCTTGAGTTGTTTTCAAAAATTCGCGCCATAAATCGGGGTTTTTAGTTTTGGCAAAACCTTGCATACGCCATTTGTTGAGCCATTTTTGATTGACGGCATCCACTACATATTTTGAATCGGTATATATTTCGATGGGTAGATTCCTATTTTTTATTTTTTTTAGAGCATCAATAATCGCCAGCAATTCCATACGGTTATTGGTCGTTAGTCTAAAGCCTTTTGAAAATGTTTTTTCCAATTGACCATCAGGAGTTTTCATGACGATGCCATAACCGCCGGGACCGGGATTTCCTAAGGCGGAGCCATCGGTAAAAATCAGAATTTTATCAGTAGCGGACATTAGTATGAGCGTGGTATATTAGGATTAACAACTATGATAAAATCAGCTTTTTGCTTATGTTTTTTATCTAATTTTTTCAATTGATTTTGTGTTACAACATCGATATTTACAATTTTCAAATCCGGATTTTGTTGCTGGAGATACCAAATAATGCCTTGTTTAAAATTGGAATGATAACTTCCGTTATAGTGAAGGAAAAGTTGTCCCTTTTTATAATATTTTAGAATATTATAAGCCATAGTAGCATCTTTTAAAGCTTGAGCTTTAGGCAAATTGTCACCGCCATGGCCTTTCATCATAGCCAGCATTTTTTGATATTGCGACAAGTTTTTATCATATTTTATAGGCAGGGGTGCCATCCATTTTTTATCTTTTTGAGGCAAAGTATCTATGGCTTTAAAACCACCATGATAGACTTTGCTCGCATAGCGTCTGGGGACATTGGTTGCAATAAAAGGCAATTTATTTTTTTTGGCAAAATCCATCAAGGGTTTGTAATCTGTTTTGAAATTGGGCCATAAACGTGCTTCCTTTTTCAAAGTTTTATAATCAATTTTATCTTGCAAATAAGCATTGACTTGCTTCTGATTGTCTGTTTCCATCATTTCAGCTCCTAAAATGATTGATTTTCCTGATTTTTGATACAAATCTTT
>WGDF01000049.1 GCA_015493405.1 Flavobacteriaceae bacterium | reverse complement strand
GGTTATTTGACAAATTGATATCGGTTGTCCGATAAGCGATGTCACAATTTCCACATCTTTATTTAGAAGAAATTTTTTGTTGCCATTGCCAAGCATCACGCAAAGCATCTTCCATAGTTAAACGGGCTTTCCAACCCAGCTCTTTTTCTGCCAAACCGGTGTCTGCCCAAACTGCCGTCACATCGCCTTCACGTCTGTCTACAATTTTATAATTGAGTTTAAGATCATTGACAGTCTCAAAAGTATTAATAATTTCCATAACCGAACTGCCACGTCCCGTACCAATATTAAATACTTCAAAATTATCTTTTTGCCGGCTGTTAAGCAAACGTTCGAGTGCTGCAACGTGCGATTCGGCTAAATCGACCACATGAATATAATCACGAATGGCGGTTCCATCGGGAGTCGGATAATTATCACCGAAAACGGATAATTGTTCCCTTATACCGGCAGCTGTCTGCGTTACAAACGGAATTAAATTTTGCGGTACCCCAAGCGGCAGTTCTCCAATTGCAGCGGAAGAATGTGCACCAATGGGATTGAAATAACGCAAAGCAATGCTGTTAAATTGCGGATAGGCCTTGGCTGTGTCTCTAATAATTTCTTCACCTATTTGTTTGGTATTACCATAAGGCGATAAAGCCGGCTTGATTGGCGCTTGCTCTGAAATAGGCAAGCTTTCCGGCTCGCCGTAAACGGTGCAAGACGAACTGAAAATAAAATTATGAATGGTCTTTTCTTGCATCTGTTGCAACAAATATATCAGAGTCGTAAGATTATTTTCATAATACAATAAAGGTTTTTCCAAACTTTCGCCTACAGCTTTTGAAGCTGCAAAATGAATGATGCCTTTGATATCATCATACCGGTTAAAAAAATCGACTAAGGCTGGCTTATCTCTTAAATCCAGCTGCTCAAAAATAGGTTTTCGGCCTGTAATTTTGGTAATACCATCTAAAACACTCAAGTTTGAATTGGATAAATTATCAATAATTACCACCTCATAGCCTTTTTCTTGTAAAGCGACAACGGTATGAGAGCCGATAAATCCCAATCCGCCTGTAACTAATATCTTCATAAACATTTTTTTACCTTACAAAAATAGGGATAAATATTGGAAACATTGATGCTAAGTCAGAAGAGATTATGAAAGAATAAACATCATAAATAGACCCTATTTAAAATTATTATCAAGAAGACGGAACGATTTTTGCTCATATTTTTTTGTCAAAATATCTTCTTATGAAAAAAATTCTTCTTTTAATCATTGGCCTATCAATGGTTTTCGGCTTACAAAATTGCGTCAAAAAATATAATGAATTCGGTGAAGATTCGATTTTTTATTATCTGAACGGCTCACCTGTTATCCCAACTTGCCCTACGATGTATACGACAAACCAAACGCGGGTTTTTTTGTCAAATGACACTTTGCGAGTTCATATATGCGGCCAGGTTCAAATTGATTATGTCATTAATCATTATCAAGGTAAAGGGCGATACCTTATAAATAATGCTACAACAAATATTTGCAACATCACAGAAAACAATAGCCTATTTCAAGCCATTAACAATGACAAAACTTATATGAGCGTCTTGGAATTAGATACCATAGCGAAGCATTTTAGTGCAGTATTTGAAGCAGATTTGGTTGATGCAACGCATCATCATCTAAAAATCACCAAAGGAAGAATGGATGTCAAATATGACTATTAATCTTTGGTAAAATTTTAAAAACAAACAGTATGAAAAAAATTTTCTTTTGGCTACTTTTACCGGCATTTTTTCAACTTCAGGCACAAAATACCAGTTTGGGTTTATCAAGCATTTTTAACTATTATGGTCAAGTTCATTTTTACAAACCACAATCGGTTATATATCAACCGGGATTTGATTTACGCTTAAATTTTTCCCTCAGCAAAAAAGCAAAGGTTTTTTCAGGTCTGGAGTTCGGTTGGTATGGCGGTGGTTTAAAACATATTTCAAATGGCATAACTTATGACTTACGTATCCATACTTGGCATTTAACCATCCCCTTTTACCGGCGTTTTAAGACCTCTGAAAAATGGCATCCACGTATGGGATTTATCTTAAATTTTCCCTTATCAACCACTTATACTTATGATATTTATGATGGTGATCAACGCGTTTACCACAACTCTAATAAACCGGTAAAAGAAAACTTTAATGACTTTTTTCAAATTCAAACCGGCTTTGAATACCGAATGGGTCAACAATGGTGGTGGGATGTCCAAATCAATTTTCTCAGTTCAGCACAAATCAGCACCGGTATAAAATATTATTTTCGGGAACAAACTAAAAAATAATTCGTATTTTTGTTATTGAAAAAAATAAAACTATGCAATTTTTAGTATCCAGTGACGAATTGATTAAAAATTTACAAGCCTTAAGAAATGTTATCAACAATAATAACACAATTCCGGTTTTAGATAATTTTTTGTTTGAACTGAATAACAACACTTTAAAAATTACCGCTTCGGATTTAGAGACAACCATGACGGCAACCGTGCCTGTCGAGTCAAATGAAACGGTTAAATTTTTACTACCGGCTCGTATGTTGGTCGACACCGTCAAGGCTTTGCCTGTGCAACCTTTGACTTTTATGTTCAATGACCATAACACGATGAATATTATCAGTGAAACCGGAAAATACAGTTTTGCTTATGCCGATGCCGAAGATTATCCCAATCCGATAGAAATGGAAGAAGCGGCCAGTCTAACCATGCCGGCAGGCGTTTTGGCAGATGCCGTCAGTAAAACTATATTTGCGACCAGCAATGACGAATTGCGTCCGACCATGACCGGAATCCTATTTGAATTTTCTCCTGAAGGCTTAAACTTTGTTGCAACCGATGCCCATAAATTGGTCAAATATGAACGCAATGATTTAAAAGCCGATGCAGAGACTAATTTTATCGTACCCAAAAAACCCTTACAGATTTTAAAAAATTATATAGCCGGAACCAATGATGATGTTAGGATAACATATGATGATCGTAATGTTAAATTCAATTTTGACAACATCCAACTCCTTTCCCGTTTGATTAACGGCCAATATCCCAATTACAATGCTGTTATTCCCACAGATAATCCGAATGTCTTAATTGCAGACCGCCAAAGTTTGCTCAATGTGGTCAAACGAATTGATATTTTTGCCAGCAAAGCCACGCACCTGATCCGGTTTGATATCATCGGTTCAGAACTGAAAGTTTCTGCTGAAGATTTAGACTTTTCAAATAAAGCCGAAGAACGAATGACTTGTAATTTTCAAGGTGATGATTTGGCTATTGGTTTTAATTCCAAATTCTTAATGGAAATGCTCTCCAACCTTGATGCCGATGAAGTTTCCATCAATATGTCGCTCCCCAGTAAAGCGGCTATTATCCATCCTATTGACGGATTGGAAGAAGGCGAATTTGTGACGATGCTGGTCATGCCCCTAATGTTAAACTAAAGAGACGGACAATGTCCTAATATGGATTTTTTTTACAATATATTAATCAGTATTTCCGAAAAGTTTTTACGGCTTTTCGGAAATTTTTTTGGGTCAAAAGTGCGTTTTTTCAAAGCCGGACAAATGCACCTTTTCGACCGACTCAATGCTTGTTTAAATAAGGATAAAAAAACGATATGGTTTCATGTCTCGTCCTTAGGTGAATATGAACAAGCCCTCCCTTTAATAGAAAAATTGAAACAACAATACTCTGATAATCAAATTGTTTTAACTTTTTTCTCACCCTCGGGTTATGAAATCAAAAAAGATAAAACTCCGGCAGATTGTGTCAGTTATCTTCCGATCGATACCCGTCGCAATGTGCAAAGATTTTTGGATCTGGTGCAACCTACGATGGTTTTTTTTGTCAAATACGATCTGTGGCCCAATTTTTTGCACGAACTCAAAAAGCGTCATATTAAAACTTTTTTGATTTCAGCCATATTCACCGATAAGCATCCGTTTTTCAAAGCTTACAGCCCCTGGTTAAAAACATCGTTGCAAGCCTTTCATCATTTTTTTGTCCAAGATGAAGCAACAAAAACGGTTCTGGCCCGTCAAGGTTTTTCAAATGTAAGCCTTACGGGAGATACCCGATTTGATCGCGTTTATCAAATTGCCCAAACGGCTCACAAATATGATTTTGTTAAAAAATTTAAACAAGACAAAATTTTACTGATTGCCGGCAGTACCTGGCCCAAAGATGAAGAATTACTATGCCGGTATATCAATGAACAGCAGCAAACTTTTAAAAGCATCATCGCCCCCCATGAAATTGATGACAAACATGTTGCTGAAATTGAAAAAAAATTACAAGTCAAATCAATTCGCTATACGGCTATTGAACCCGATACCGATTTGGCACAATATGATGTGCTCATTCTAAACACAATTGGGCTACTCAATAAGATTTATGCCGATGCTGACCTTGCTTATATTGGCAATGGTTTCGGTAAAAGCATTCATAATATTCAAGAACCGGCAGTTTTCGGCATCCCGATTGTTACCGGACCGCATATTCATAAATTTAAAGAAGCTCTTGATTTAAAAGTTTTAGGCGGTTTGGTTGCTATTAAAAATTATCAAGAATTAAAACTTGCTTTAGACCGCTTGATACAACAACCCGATTTACGCCGAGAAAAAGCAGATATAACCAAAAAATATGTTTTGCAAAATATCGGTGCAACAGATATAATTATGAACTATTTAAAAACTGAATTATGACGACTTTATATCTGCATGGCTTAAACAGTACCAACCAAAATAATCGCACCGATTGGTTACAACAATTTGGAAAAGTAGTCAATCCGCTCCTGTCCTATCAAAATATTCCTATGGCTTACCGGCATTTGGAGAAGTTGGTTCAAAAATTTCACCCCGATGTTATAGTCGGAAGTAGTATGGGAGGCTATTTGGGTTTTCATTTGGGTAATTATTACCGTATTCCAACTATCCTACTCAATCCCGCTTTAATTATGACTACGCTGGTGCGCCCCGACAATAGAGCCTTGGCTACAGATACAAAGCATACCATCAGTTTGGGGAAAAAGGATATAGTGATCAATCCGCAATTGACCAAAAATTTGTTAGATTCTTGGCAAACACACT
>WGDF01000048.1 GCA_015493405.1 Flavobacteriaceae bacterium | reverse complement strand
CGCTATCAAAGATTTTGATTTAACAAATTATTCCAATGGTATGTATATAATGAAAATTAAAACAAGTAAAAAAACATTTAGAAAAACATTTCTTATTATGAGATAATAATTGGGGCGATATTAATTTCAGTATAACTCGCTTTGAATCAATAGTTTAAATTTAAATTACAGATAATCAAATAATAAATTTATTGACAATTGTCTAAAAATAGAATAAAATTGGGATAAGATCTATTAGCAGATCTTTAACTAATTGAGTTGATCATCCCATTCTTTTGGTTTAGGCTCATGTAATTTGCCGACAGATTTTGCAACAATAGTTGAAACCGTAGCATCGCCGGTCACATTAATGACGGTTCGCATCATATCCAAAGGCCGGTCAATTGCAAAAATCAGTGCCAATGCTACCGGTAGTTTTGCCGAAGGAAACCCCAAAGCTTCCAAAACAATAACCAGCATAATCATACCGGCTCCGGGGACAGCAGCCGCCCCGATAGAAGCTAGTAAAGCAGTAAGTATAATAGTTAATTGATTGGTGAAACTCAAGCCTTCGGGCCAAAGCACTTGTAAAATAAAGACCGCCGCGACTGCTTGATATAAACTTGTGCCGTCCATATTAACTGTAGCACCGACGGGCAAGACAAAACTAGATACTTCTTTGTCAACGCCGATGTGTTCTTCGACCCGTTCCATAGTAACCGGTAATGTAGCAGCACTTGAACTGCTGCTAAACGCCAACAATTGTGCCGGTGCCAGTTGCTTGAAAAACCAAAATGGATTTTTACCGACAAACAATTTAATCAAAATCATATAAAAGATTAACATAATGATCAAACCTATAACGACCGTAGCGCCGTATTTTAACAAACTGCTGAGTAACTCCCAGTCTCCGGATGTGCCAACAATGACATTGGCAATCAGGGCGAAAACAGCATATGGCGCAGTCAGCATAATTAAATCTACCATTTTTAAAATGGCTTCATTGAGCGAATCAAATAAATCCTTAAGTGGGGCAGCCTTGTGTTCGGGAATTAAAATCAAAGTGATTCCTAAAAAAATTGCAAAAAATATAACTTGCAGCATATTGCCATTATTACTCATCGCTTTAAAAATATTATCAGGCACCATATCAACTAAGAACTGTAATTTGGGTTTATTTTTTTGAGCTTTGGCCCCCTCAATTTTTTTAGTGATTTTTTGATTACCGGCATAAGTTTGCTCCAATTTATGAACTGTTTCAGGTGAAATACCTTTCCCTGGTTGTAAGATGTTGACACTGAGTAACCCAATACTTATGGCAAATATGGTTGTAATGATATATAAACTGATAGTGCGTAATCCGATTGTTTTGAATTTGGCAATATCTTTCAAATCGGAAACGCCTTTGATCAGCGATGCTAAAATAAGTGGAATCGCTATTAATTTTAAGAGATTGACAAATATTTTACCGATAGGCGCAATCCAGTCATAAGTGAGTTGTTTGCCATATTTAAATTGTAATAAAATAAAACCACCGATTAATCCGGCTGTCATCCCGATGAGGATTTTCCAATGTAAGGCAAGTCCTGATTTGTGCTTCATATAGAATATTTTTGGCTTTAAAGATAATAAAATAAGTGGAACTCAAGGTTAGCCCCAATGATGCTAGTCTAATTTTTTAAGAAAAGGATAAGAATTGGCAGAACCTAAATAACTAATTCTAATTTTTTATGTCTCATTCCATTCAGAAAATCGGATATAGCCATCATTTTTTTACCTTGTAATTTAAGAAGTTTAGGATAAATGAAGCCGTCTTTAACCGCAATTTTCATGTCTTTTTTTGAAATAAATATATTTCCAATCGATTCATTATGTGAGGTTTGTTCAAAACTTGAATTGTAAATCAATAATTTTTTGGGAGCTTCATTATTGAGGCTTAATTGTGTCCAAGCGCCCGGATATTCTGATAAACCCCTAATCAAATTATAAATATTTAGCCCCTTTTGTTCCCAATTAATTTTAGTGTTTTCTACATTGAGTTTCGGTGCTTTTTTGGGCCAATCTATTTTGGGCTGCGCTTGAGTTTTTAAATGTTTCGACTCAATTAAATCTACGGTTTTTAAAACCAACTCACTGCCTTTTTCCATTAATTTATCATGTAAGTCGGAAGCGGAATCCTCTGGTGTAATAGCCACTTTTTCCTGTAAAATAATTTCGCCGGTATCAATTTTATCATCGATAAAAAAAGTCGTAACACCGGTTTGGGTTTCACCATTGATAATCGCCCAATTGATTGGTGCAGCACCACGGTAATCGGGTAGAAGAGAGGCATGCAAATTAAAAGTTCCCAGCTTGGGCAGTTGCCAAACTATTTTAGGTAACATTCTAAAAGCTACAACAATTTGCAAATCGGGATTTAGATTTTTCAAAGCATCATTAAAAGCTTCAGATTTAAGGTTGGTCGGTTGAAGAATAGGTAAGTTCATTTTCTTTGCATATTGCTTGACGGCACTTTCTTTCAATTTTTTTCCACGCCCTGCAGGTTTGTCAGGAGCGGTAATAACCCCCACGATATTGTAATTATGATCAATCAATTTTTTGAGTGTTCCAACAGCAAATTCAGGGGTGCCCATAAAAACTATTCTTGGCTTTTGTGTCATTTCTTCGTATTTTTAGCAAAAATAAACAAGATTTTAAACTTGAGCCTTATGTTTCAAAAATTATTTACGGCACAACAAATTAAAGATATTGATAATCAAACTATTAAGCGTCAAAATATAACTTCTGAAGAATTGATGGAACGAGCTGCGACGCGTTTGCATAAAGCACTTGTCAAAGATTTGAAAATAGAACAGACCATTTACATTTTTTGTGGCAAGGGTAACAATGGCGGAGACGCATTGGTCTTAGCGCGTTTATTACAACCCGTTTATCATATTAAATGTATATTGGTTCCTTTTTCAAAGAAATCTTCTCTCGATTTTGATCTGAATTTGAAAAAATTATCAGAGATGCCACTCGCAATAGAAACTTATCAAAGTGAAAATAATTTAAAGATTGGTCCAAAGGATATTGTTATTGATGGCATCTTCGGCACAGGATTAACACGTCCGGCAACCGGCATTGCCGCTGCAGCCATAGATTACGTCAACCGGAGTGGCGCCACTGTTTATAGTATTGATATGCCTTCAGGCTTGTATGCCGATCAATCTAATCAGCCGGATGATTCTATAATTAAAGCAACTAAAGTTTACACCTTTCAGTTCCCTAAAATTTCTTTCCTTTTTCCTGAAAATGCACCTTATATCAAGGATTTTGAAATTGTTGATATTGGACTGGATCCTTCAGTTATATCCGTCATGCCAACGCAATATTTTATGATAACTAAAAATATTAAAAACATTTTGAAGGAACGTTCCAAAGTAAGTTATAAAAACAATTTTGGACATGCTTTAATTGTTGGTGGAAGTTTCGGGATGATGGGAGCGCCTGTTTTGGCATCCAAAGCCGCTTTGCGCATCGGCGCCGGTTTAGTCAGTAATTTTTTACCTAAAATAGGCTATCAAATCAGTCAGACTGCAATTTCTGAAGTCATGACGCATACGGACAAACAGTCTAAATACATAACCAAAATCCAAGTGCCTGACAAAATAACGGCTGTCGGTTTGGGCATGGGCTTTGGGCAACACCCTGAAACGCAAAAGGCTTTTAAAAAGTTTTTAAAAAAGAATGATAAAGCCTTATTATTAGATGCCGATGCTTTAAACATTTTGGCTTTACATCCCGAATGGCTTCATTTATTACCCAAAAATACTATTTTGACACCACATATAGGTGAATTTAAACGTCTGGTAGGTTCTTGGAAAAATGACAGTGAGAAATTAGAAAAACTTCAAAAATTTGCTGAAAAACACCAAGCTATAGTTGTCTTAAAAGGTGCTTACACTACGATATCCGATGGTGCCTTTTTTTATATCAATCCGGTTGCCAATGCGGCCTTGGCAACTGCCGGCAGTGGCGATGTTTTATCAGGTATAATTACCGGTTTATTGGCACAAGGCTACCAGCCCCTTGAAGCTGCCTTATTGGGCGTTTATTTGCACAGTCAAACTGCAGAATTATACACCCAAGAACATCAAAATTTTTCTATGATTGCTTCTGACATTATAACTTTATTAAAGGATAAAGATTTGTTATTGTCAAATAAAAAAGTTTGATTTAAGCACGTTACTTTAAGACAAAAAAATATATATCTTTGTCTCAAATTAAAAAAATAGAATTATGTCTGAAACAAGAGAACACATACAAGTATTGATTTTAGGCTCGGGCCCTGCCGGTTATACAGCCGGAATTTATGCTGCCAGAGCAGGTTTTAAACCGGTTATTTATACCGGCATGGAAATGGGGGGACAACTTACAACGACAACCGATGTTGAAAATTATCCCGGCTTTCCTCAAGGTTTGCAAGGACCGAAATTGATGGAAAATATGCAGAAACAAGCCGAACGTTTTGGAACTGAAGTCCGCTTTGGTTTGGCAACAGCCGTTCAATTGGCTGACAAAACCGGTGAGAAACACCTTGTTACAATTGACAATAATAAAGAAGTATCGGCAGATACAGTTATTATTGCTACAGGCGCTTCTGCAATGTATCTCGGGTTGGAAAGTGAACAACGGCTTAGAGGCGGTGGCGTTTCTGCTTGTGCCACTTGTGACGGTTTCTTTTACAAAGGACTGACAGTAGGTGTCGTTGGAGGCGGTGATGTGGCTGCCGAAGAAGCCAGCTATTTGGCCGGTTTAGCCAAAAAAGTATATATGTTTGTCCGCAGGGATAAAATGCGTGCTTCCAAAGCTATGCAAGATCGGGTTCAACGGATTGACAATATTGAAATCAAATGGAATACGGAAATTGATGAAGTTTTGGGTGATAAAGTTGTCGAAGGTGTTCGGGTTAAAAATAACAAAACCGGTGAAAAGGAAGTCATTCCTATGGAAGGCTTATTTATTGCTATCGGTCACAAACCGAATACCGACTTTTTAGGCGGACAAATAGATTTGGACGAACGCGGTTATATCAAAACAGAATCTAAGTCAACATTGACCAACAAACCCGGTGTTTTTGCTGCCGGTGACGTGATGGATCCAACTTATCAACAAGCTGTTACAGCTGCCGGTAGTGGCAGTATGGCTGCTCTGGATGCCGAAAAATATTTAGCCGCATTAATAGACTAAAATATAAGAACTATTACAAAAGCCGTCGGATTTTGAATCTGACGGCTTTTGCTTTAGCCAAAAATTATAAATCGCGCCAAGCTTCTTTATCAATTACTGTTCCCGTTTGTAGTTTAATGACGCCGGGATTGCTACGAATCATAGTTTTAAGCGTTGTGGCATCAGTCAGATAGAGGGGAAAATCAAATTTTTGAGAAATGCCATCATCTATAATGGCAAACAGTCCGATAACTCGATGCCCGTTGGTTTTTAATTTTCGGGCATAACGGTTAATTATCTTTCGCGCTTCCGGACTCATTTTATCCGGATTGTAAGACACAATTAAATATATTTCGGGGGCTTTTAAAACAGATTGGGTGATATCGCCGTCGGTTTCATTTTCAATACTAAAATCATGTATCGGTGGTGTGTAACCTTCTTGTAAAGTAATGGTTTTGCGATCGACAAACTCTGCACCTTTAATATTCCATGGCTCATCTACACTACTGTATTTTCGGACTTTTCCGTTAACTTTGTAAAACCAGATATCTTTGAATTTGGCCTGAGGCGCATGTGGTGGCGTGCGCATTCCGGCTTCAATATTTTTGCCGATGGCGTAAGGTCTGAAATCTATCAGTGGGAGGTGCCTGACCGTATAAATCATCAAAAGTAATGCGGCAAGTGTCAAACCATGTGCCAAGCCGGTCGTCAAAGATTTTTTGAACCAAGGCGTTATGTAAGACGAATGCCAATTTAAAAATAAAATGAGCACAATTAGAATGACATTTTTATAAAAGGTTTCCCAAGTCGATAATTTGACGGCATCACCAAAACAACCGCAGTCCGTTACTTTGTTGTAATAGGCCGAATACCATGTTAAAAACAAAAATATACTGATTAAAACCAACAAGGCGCGCACCGTAAACTTTGGTTGATACCCGATTAACAGCCAAATTCCCAAAGCGAATTCAACCAAAATCAAAAAAATAGATATTTCCAAGGCGTAAGGTGCCAGAAAATTGATATTGAGCACATCTTCGCCGAAATATTCTAACATTTTAATTTTAGTCCCAATAGGATCCACTAACTTAACAAAGCCTGAGAACATAAAGGTTAATGCGACAATTATGCGGATAAATTGAACCAGATATTTCATCTTTAAGTAATTTTTGTTACAAAAATAGTTTTTTTAAAATGGACTAACAAATTTATAGATAAATAATTTACTTAGCTTAAATTCGGTCAAAATAAATTTTTAAGTATTACATTTGTATTAGAAGATGAAATTCAGTTTAAACATATTTCTGTTTTTTTTGTGGCCAATTATTTTATATGGGCAAAAATCACTGACTCTAGACAACCAAATGTTGTCTATGGATGTTAATTTAGGCTATAATTTGTCACGCATCAAGTCCAATTATGTGTTTGCCCGAGAGATGCCTTATTCTTTTCAAATCAACTGGCATAAAGCCAATTATTTTGACCAAGAACGGCTCAATAATTTTGGTTATTCCGATTTTGGTATCACTTTTTTATCCCACAATTTTAGAGATCAAGTTTTGGGCAAGAACTATGGCTTATACGGGTTTATGTCTTATTATTTATTCAAACCGAATCAAGGTTTTCAACTTTCGTTTCGAATATCGCAAGGCGTGGCTTATAATACACATCCGTATGACAAACAAACCAATTCGAAAAATCAGTTGTTCGGGTCGCATTGGTTGTTTCCGTTTGATTTCGGTTTGTATTTGAAAAGCCCAAAAATTTATCAAAACTGGCGATTGCAACTGGGCTTGGCTATTTTTCATTATTCCAACGGCAATTTGCAATCACCCAATTACGGCGCTAATATTCCGAGTATGACAGTCGGTTTGCTCTATGACGGGCGTTCCGGTAAAATTTTGTCCGAAAAACAAACACCGGCATATGATAAAACATGGCAATATCTCGGTTTTTTACGTTTTGGTATCAACGAATCCGATTATTATGACAGCGGGCAGTTTCCGTTTTTTATCCCCGGATTTCAAGTGGAAAAACATCTGAATTTCAGACATAAAATCAGTATCGGTATTGAGTTATTCGTGTCCTATTTTTTAAAGGAACAAATTCGCTATGAGCATTATGCTATGCCCGAGTATCATTTAAATAATATTCCCGATTTTAAACGCATCGGGATTTATGTCGAACACGAATTTTATTACCGGAAATTTGGTATTGATATTGGTGCGGGCTACTATATTTATTACCCTTACAATTTTGAAACCCGTTTTTATAACCGCTTGGCAACCAAATTTTATCTCAACCGGCATTGGCGCTTGTTATACGGGCTGAAAGTGCACGGCATCAACAGAGCCGAAGCTATGGAATTCGGGCTGATGTATCGGATTTGATTATGAAAATAGGTAGCTTAAATAAATGAATTAAAGCAGTTGTTAATGAGAAAAATAATAAACATATTTCTATTGATTGTGCTTTTTGATTCTTGTCAAAAATCACCGTTTACCTGCGAATTTTCAAGCGAGCGCATGACTAAACAAATTGATTTACAAGCTTTTGATACCATTGAAGTCAATCCGTTGGTGCAACTTAAAATTTATGATACAACCTTCAACAAAATGCAGATTGATGTCAGTAAAGACGTTTGGAAAAACATAGATTATAAAATAGTGAATCGGAAACTCATCTTGACCAACCATACCGATTGTCTGATAGAAAATAAAAATGCCGTTGCTAAAGTAACTTTATATGTAGATGATTTTAAATGTTTGATAGTCAATACTGATTTAAGCATCAGTTCGGGTAACACTTGGCAATTTGACCGGCTCGATATCATTTGCGAAAATAACCAAATCGGCACCAACAATATTGCCGACTTTGATTTGAAAATCTACATGAACCGGCTGAATATTACGGCTAACGGCACCAGTATTTTTAAGATTTCGGGTAATTGTAATAATTTATTTGTCGGATTTTATGGTGGCAATCCTATTTTTAAAGGGCAACAGCTTATCTCGCAAAACATCCGAGTATATCAACGCAGCGATGCCGATATGCACTTGTATCCGGTGCAAGAAATCACAGGTGATTTGTTTGGCTACGGCGATATTTATTTGTATCACCGGCCGCCGGTGATTAATATTACTCAACATTATGCCGGTCATATTTATTTTGTAAATTAGCCATTCAATTCACCAGCTTATGAGTTCTAAAAAACAAAAACAACAAGGCGGGGTTAAAATCCCCCGGTTCATCATACAAACCGGCAAATTTTTACAAGCCCTATCACCGGATTTGGCGACCAAATATGTTCGCTATTTATTTCAAAAGCCGATCAAACACAAGATGCCCGAACCGGAAAAGCCCTGGGCGGAAAAAGCCGAGATTTCTTATATTGCCATACCGGAAATTGACAAATCCATAGCGGTTTACCGTTGGGGAAACGGTGAACGCAAAGCTTTAATCGTACACGGTTGGTCGGGACGTGCCACGCAAATGTTTAAAATTATTGAGGCGTTATTGCAGCAAGGTTATACCGTTTATAGTTTCGATGCTCCAGCTCACGGTCAATCGACCGGGAATAAAACAATGATGCCCGAATTTATCAAAACGATAGAAAAAGTAGCTGATACTTACGGCCCTTTTGAAGTTGCTATCGGGCATTCTATGGGAGGAATAGCTTTATTAAATGTAGAAGGTAATAAGCCTTTGTTTAAAAAATTAGTGGCTATTGGCGCGCCGGATTCCATTTTTAATATTTTTAATGATTTTGTAAAAAAACTGGAATTAAAACCTGTTGTAGCTCGAAAATTAATCGCAGTCTTTGAACGAATTTCAGGCAAATCCATCTTTGATTTTCATGGCAGCACACAAAGTAAAAAAATTAAAGTGCCTGTTCTGATTATTCACGATGAAAACGATAGAGAAGTGCCAATCTCGGATGCTGTCAATAATTTTAAACAATTGGAAAACGGGCAAATTCTTCAAACCAGCGGCTTAGGTCATAGCCGGATTTTGAAAAATAAGAAAGTCGTTAATAGAATTATAGATTTTGTTAAATAACTCTGTTTCAATAATTAAGGCAACAGATATTGTTGCCTTAATTAAATCAAAAAGTCGGTTTATTATAAATTAAATGCTGTTTTGACGGCTTCAATTTTATTTAATTTTTCCCAAGTAAATAATTCAACTTCTATATGCTCTGTTAAAATTTTTGCTTGGGTGTAATCATAGCGTTCAAAATGTTTGGTCATTTTTCTCGGTTTTCTTCCAAAATGACCATAAGCGGCTGTTTCACTGTAAATAGGCGCGCGTAATTGTAAAGTTTTTTCGATACCTGCTGGTGTTAAATCAAAAATAAGCGGAATTTTTTCGGCAATTTCCTGATCCTTAAAACCATGTTTTGCTGTTCCATTTGTATCGACAAATATACTGACAGGCTTGGCCACACCTATGGCATATGAAACCTGAATCAATACTTCATCGGCCACACCGGCAGCGACCAGATTTTTAGCTATATAGCGGGCCATATAAGCGCCACTACGATCTACTTTGCTGGGATCTTTTCCCGAAAAGGCGCCCCCGCCGTGAGCGCCACGGCCACCGTAGGTATCCACTATGATTTTACGTCCTGTTAACCCTGTATCGCCATGTGGGCCACCAATCACAAATTTTCCGGTTGGATTAACCAGTAGTTTGTAATCATAAAAAAGCGGTTCTAACTCCGGATTTTCGCAAAGCAATTTTGGAATTAAAATCGTTTCCATATCTTTTTTGATGGTTTGCAACATTTTATCATCATCAATATCAAAAGGGTCATGTTGTGTAGAAATGACAATGGTGTCGATTTTTAAAGGTTTGTGCTGATCATCATATTCTATGGTAACTTGACTTTTGGCATCGGGACGCAAATAAGTCATTTGTAAACCTTCCTTGCGAATATCGGCCAACTTTCTGACCAACTGATGCGCGATATCCAAAGTAAGCGGCATATAATTCTTACTTTCATTGGTAGCATATCCAAACATCATGCCTTGGTCACCGGCGCCTTGTGCCGCTTTGCTTTCACGCACGACACCTTGATTGATATCTTCGCTTTGATCATGGATGGCGGACAAAACACCTAAAGATTTGTAGCTAAAATAATAATCGTCTTTATCATAGCCGATTTGTTTTATCGTTTCACGGGTAATTTTTTGCACATCGACATAAGTTTTACTCTTGAC
Organism: Flavobacteriaceae bacterium; assembly: GCA_015493405.1. Classification (GTDB taxonomy): domain Bacteria; phylum Bacteroidota; class Bacteroidia; order Flavobacteriales; family Flavobacteriaceae; genus WGBX01. Next base: position 3,348 of record WGDF01000048.1, on the reverse strand, counting down.
TTCGCCGGCGACAACAACTTGACCGGTTGTAACCATAGTTTCAATCGCCACTTTGGATTCGGGGTCAAAAGCCAAAAAATTGTCTAATAAATGATCGGAAATTTGGTCGGAAACTTTATCGGGGTGTCCTTCTGATACGGACTCTGATGTAAATAAATAAGGCATAGTTCAATCTTCTTTTAATTAATTTCAGTTGTCTAAAATTAGGATTGACTGTCGGGTGCGGAAATACATTTTAGCATTTTTTTTAAAGGTTGCAAGCAGCCAAATCCGTCCTTTTATAATTTAGGCAAATATACAGTCTTAATTAGAAATGGACAAATATTTTATTAAGAATTATTCCAAATTATATTTTTGCTATTTTGTAAATTCAATAAAATTGATTAATTTAATCGCGACAAATGAATTCACCGTGTTTGGTAAAAAAATATAAACAAATGGAAAAGTTATTGATTATCAGCTTGTTATTTAAAAGTATAATATTTTTCGGTCAATCAAAAGATGCCAAAAAAATCTATCGTTTTCAATTTCAAAATAAAACATATGAAGTGGTTAAAATACCCAAAACATGGCAAGAGGCGGCGGCTTACGCCGTGGCCAGAGGGGGCTATTTGGCTGAGATTAATTCTACGTCAGAGCAAAAAGCAATTTATTATAATCTGATACATAAAGCTCAAATCAAATTAGATAATAGTAGGGCACAAGACGGTGGTGGCGCATCTTATGTATGGTTGGGAGGCAATGACATCGCTCATGAAGGTCTTTGGATCTGGGATGGTAATAATGATGGTATCGGTATAGCCTTTTGGCAAGGTAATTATAAGGGGCACGCTCTCAATAATGCTTTTACCAACTGGGGGCATGAGCCGGATAATTATAACAACCAACAAGATGCTTTGGCCATGGGGTTGACCGAGTGGCCAAGAGGTTTGGGAAGCTTAGGAAAACCCGGGCAATGGAATGATCTGAATCAAAACGACCGTTTGTTTTTCGTTATAGAATATAAACCTTAATAAGTTTTGGGTTTGAGTTGATGCTTATAAACCAACAAACCATTGTAGGCCATAGCCTGCATTTCATCCTCTCCCGGATATACATAAACAGGTGCTATAAACTGAACGCTATCAATGATATTTTGTGTTATAAATTCAGAATAGGCTACACCACCGGTAAGGATAATAGCATCCACTTTGCCTTTTAATACTACCGCCATTTCACCAATACTTTTAGCTATTTGATAAGCCATTGCTTCTAAGACAAGTCTTGATTTTTCAGTCAAATTTTGTTCAATCTCTTGTAAATTATTAGTGTTCAAATAAGATACTAAACCACCTTTCCCCACAATCATTTCTTGCATTTGTTTAAGCGTATAGCGACCCGAAAAAGCCATTTTGACCAGGTCTCCGACAGGTAAAGTGCCACTGCGTTCGGGAGAAAAAGGCCCTTCGCCATCTAAAGCTTGGTTTACATCAATAACGCGACCTTTGCAATGGGCACCTACAGAGATGCCGCCACCCATATGCACTACTATTAAATTGAGTGTTTCATAAGATTTGCCTATTTTTTCAGCGTGTTTTCTAGCGACAGCCTTATGATTTAAAGCATGAAATATCGATATGCGTTTAAAGTTTTTATGACCGGCATACCGTGCAAGGTCTTGCATTTCATCAACGACGACCGGATCGGCGATATATACCGGTTTTGCACCTTGACTTAATGCAGTTCCAATCACGGCTGCTAAATTGCTGGCATGTTGTTTTTTTGCATTTTTTAAATCTTTAATCATTTGGTTATCAACCTTATAAACTCCGGATGGTAAAGGCTTAATTAATCCGCCCCGACACATATAAATGTCTATATCGTCTTTATTAATTTGCGCCTTTAAAAGAAATTCATCGATTAAATTTTTTCTATAAGTAACTTGTTCATCAAAATTTTTAAGCCGGCTAAGAGCACTAACCGCATGATTGATTTTGTGATTTAAAATCACTTTATCATTTTCAAACAAGGCTATCTTGGTAGTTGTTGAACCGGTATTAATGACTAATATTTTTGCTGATTTGTTTGTCATTTATCCTTTGTTTACAGAAGCAGCTGCCAATAAAATACTGTTGAGCTTGGTTTCTTCGGAATCGGCTCGAGAGGTTAAAACGATGGGAAAGTCAGAACCTACAACAATACCGGCTACTTTGGCATCTGCAAAAGCAACTAGTGATTTATATAAAATATTTCCGGATTCTACATTGGGCACCAATAAAATATCGGCATTACCGGCAACATCACCGCCTAATTTTTTTTGTTTTTTACTTTCCAGACTGATTGCATTGTCAAAAGCCAATGGCCCGTCAATGAGGCAATGTTTAATTTGACCCCGTCGTTGCATAATGGATAGTAAGGCAGCATCTATAGTAGAAGGCATTTTTTCATTGACCATTTCAATTGCCGATAAAGCGGCAATTTTAGGTTGTTCAATGCCAATCTTTCTAATAAACCGGACGGCATTTTCAACGATATGAACTTTGTGTTCTAAACTGGGTAAAATATTTAAAGCTACATCGGTTATACCTAATAATTTATGGTAATGCGGAATTTCAAATAAAGCAAAATGTGATAAAAATGATTTATGTTTCATCCCGTATTCTTTATTTAAAACACCTTTGAGCAGGGTGGCCGTGGTTACATTTCCTTTCATTAATATATCCGCTTCATTATTAACAATTAAGGTAACGGCTTTTTGAACAATTTTTTTATCATCGGAAAGATTATAAATTTGGAATTTATCGACATCTTTGCAATCTGAGAGCAATTTATAAATTTCATCTTTCCGGCCGACTAAAATGGGCTGAATAACTCCCATCTTATAGGCTTTAATGACGGCATCGATAGAATGTTCGTCTCCGGCTGCAGCCAAAACCAATTTTTTAGGTTTGTTTTTTAAAGCTAAATTTTTTAGGTCTGAAATTTTATTAAGTTTTTGTAACATCCGCTTCTTTAATTTTGTGTCAAAAATACGCTTATTTGTTTAAAAACACCTTGATTTTTATAATTTTTTAGTGGATATACTTAGGAATTGACTACTTTTGTTTCATCATTTTATTTAGTTATGAAAAGATTATTACAACTATTATTATTAATCAACTTGGGCGTTTTTGCTTATGGACTTTATTTACAGTATATAGCTCATAATCAGGTCTATGCAAAAGTTATGGGGGGAGGTGTTCTATTTATGGTATTCATTTTGATGCCCCTGTTTTTATATTACCGTTATAAAGATAAAAGTTTAGAAGATTATCGTTTTAAAGGATTTAAACCACCTGCAGATGATGAAAAATAAAAATAAGCCCGATT
>WGDF01000047.1 GCA_015493405.1 Flavobacteriaceae bacterium | reverse complement strand
TCATCGTATCGCATCATTGAAAATTCCGGCACCTCTGTTTCATCAAATTTGACATAAGCCAATTTTTGTCCGTCTTTGCTCCATTCATAGGCTTTGCTGTAGCTGAATTCTTCTTCGTAAACCCAATCGGGGATCCCGTTGATAATGTGATTTTTTAAACCGTCAGTGGTGATTTGAATCGTTTTATTTGATTTTAAATCTTTGATAAACAGGTTGTTATCTTTTACATAAGCCACTTTGTCTCCGGTAGGGCTAAAACTCGGTTCTTGAATTTCGTCGTCAGCTATTTTGTCTAATTTTTTAGTATCGCGATTGTAAACATAATAAATCCCTTTACGCGAATGCCGGTAAATGGGTTTTATTTTTGAGCCGATAATAATTTGTTGTTCATCCGGAGAAAATTGGTATTCAAAATAGCCTATAAAAGGATACTTTTCAGTCGAAAAAGCAGTAGCTTCCCGTTGCAGCGTAGCGTAATTATAAATGCCGATTTCGTAAGTTCGCTTTTGCCGGTCAATATCTATTTTTGAGTATTTATCTGATTGTGGCATGGCCTTTAAGCCATATAGATAATCGGGGCGGAAAGTCCCGTTCCAAATGTCATCAACCGTTATAGATTTGGTTTGAGACCAAAGTGCCGAATGCACTAAAATGAATAAAAGAAACCATCTTTTCATAAGCATTTTCGAGTTTTCAGTGTGCCAAAGTAAGCAAATTTTTTGAGATTTGGCCTTAATTTAACAGGTTTTTTTGGATTTGCTTTTCGGTTCCGATGACAAAAATTTTATCACCTTTTTGAAAGACAATATCAGGTTTGGAAACCACATCCGTTTTGTTATTTCTGGAAATCATGATCACATTTAAGCCATATTTTTTGCGTAAATCCAAGTCTTTTAAGGTTTTACCATGAAATCTTTCCGGCACAACAACTTCCATTAAAGTGTTGTTTTCATTGATTGCAAACTTTTCAATCATATCGGGATGGGTAATTTTATCGGCCAATCTGATGGCGGTAGAAACTTCGGGCAAAATAACTTCATCCGCACCTATTTTAAGTAAAACTTCTTTTTGAATAGGCGTATTGGCTTTGCCGATAATATAGGGGACTTTCATTTTTTTCATATGAACAATGCTTAGAATAATAGATTCCAAATTGCTGCTCATTGCCAAAATAACATAATTAAACTGGTCAATCTGAACTTTTTTAAGCACATCGGGGTCGGTAATATCAGCGGTTAAAGCCACATCAACTTCGTCTTTAATTTGATTGATTTTTTTATCATCAGTATCAATAGCCAAAACATGATGTCCGTTTTGAGCCAACTGTAGCGCCAGTTCGTACCCGAAAGTTCCCAAGCCTATAACGGCCACATCCTTTTTTTTCATCTGTTTATTTTTTATTTAATTTTTTGCAATTTTCAATTGGTCATTTTTGGCAATCTCTTTGATTGGATTGCATCTCATTCCTTCAATGAAAGTAGAAGAAAAGCCTTTATTTTTCACTTTCCCTCCGGCTCTATAATTCTATCTAACGTCATATTTATTCTATTGATTGTCAGTTATTTGTGTTTTTTTATTAGACCTACTAGATTTCCAAAACCTAATAGATCTCTGCAAGCATCCTTTTCTTTTACACCTTATCGTTAGCAAAAGTATTTAACGGAATACTTTCAGTATTGTGATGATACCCAACTCAATAAATATCGCCATCGGGGTACGTGATTTTGATATTTTTTTGTCGGTTTATGGTGGCCATAGCAAAAGAAGCCGGCCCCAACCGACCTATAAACATTAAGGCGATGATGATGATTTTGCCTTTAAAACCCAATAGTGGCGTTAGCCCTAAACTCAGTCCTACGGTTCCCATAGCTGAAACGGCTTCAAATATGGTATCTTTAAATCCGAAATTAGTATGATGAAAAAGCAATAAAATGCCGATGGATAAAACTAAAAAATATATTATAGCTGTGCCAAAAGCCTTTAAAATTTGACGCCGATTGATGGTTCTATGCCAAATAGTAACAGTTTCACGTCCTTTTAAAACCGAAAAAATAGCATAAATCATAATAAAAAAATTGGTGGTTTTAATACCGCCACCGGTTGAACCCGGAGAAGCCCCGATGAACATTAATATCAATAACAAAAAAATGCCGGCATTGCTGATTTGGGTTAAATCTACGGAATTAAAACCGGCAGTACGTGCTGTAACGGATTGAAAAAAACTATCGGCCCAAGACATTTGTCCTTGTTGAAAATAATATAATAATAAGGTACCGGCTAATATTAAAAACAGACTGACTACTAAAACAATTTTACTATGTAAACTCAAACGCCGCTTAGCTTTGTAATAAGCCATCATTTCAAAAATGACAAAATATCCCAATCCACCAATGATAATTAACAGGGCAATTGTAAATTTGATTAGGACATTGGTGCCGATTAAGCTTTGATCATAAGTCGAAAAACCGGCATTGCAAAAAGCCGAAATGCTATGAAAAAAACCTTGATAAACGGCAGTTCCAAAAGGTAAACCTTGCCATAAAAAACCAAGGCTCAATAAAATCATACCGATAAATTCGGTAACAAAAGTAATGCGTAAAATATTTTTTAGAACGTAATTGGCGTCATGCAAATTAAAATTTTCTTGTAATTGTGAAAACGATAAGCGGTGACGCAAATTGACATTGCCTTTGAGCGATAATAATACCGATGAGGTAATAGTCATAATGCCAATAGCGCCCAATTGCATCAATAAAAGTAAAACCAGTTGGCCGGCCAAATTAAACCCCGATGTAGGCACAGTCGTCAAGCCTGTAACACAAACGGCTGAAGTTGCTGTAAAAGCAGCATCGATGACGGCTAAACCATTTTGGTGTTTTACAATCGGCAACTTCAAAGCCAAGGTCCCGAAACTGATTAAAAAAAGGAATGACAATACCAAATATTGCCATGGGTTAAATTTATAATTTGCAAATATCTTCGGCTTCATAAGCAGACTTCAAATGAAAAAGCTAAGTTATAAAATTAAGCCTAAAATGAACTGATAATTGCAAGTTTTTCTTTAGACTAAAATAGATATTTCCGGTCAACCGACCTTGTGGTAACGGTTATCTGAAAACGGGAACGAGTTTAAGCGTGTCGAGTTTTAAGCGTTCCTTGGCCCATTTATAAAAGGTTTTTTCCAATTGATGCCGTTTATAACGGGACGTTTTTCGGTTCCATTTTATCAAGAAGACGTCTAAGGTATCCTTGTGTTTAAAGTTGGTCTCTATCATTTTGCCGAAACTCAAGTCTTGAAGTGGCGGAAAGAGTGTTTGGGCCTCTTTTGCAAATTGGTCAAAAGGCATCACCATCAGATTATGCTGTTTTTTTAAACGGATAATTTCTTCGGTCAATCGTTTAATTTGCTCATCTTTATTTTGAATGGCTTCTTTATTTTCTTTAAATAGTTTGTCTAAAATCTGCTGTTTCAATTTTTCAGATAAGCTGGCTTCAATCTCTCGGGTATTATCTGCAGACTGATACACTTTTAAGATGGCATCTTTAAAATCGGCATTATTTTGCAAGCGTTTTTGCCAAGTGTCAATGACCGTTGCGGGCACAATTTCGCCCATTAAATAAATGTCTATTTCTTTCTTTTGGGGCTTAATTTGACTTTTGATGATCTGAGCGCCTTCATATTTAATATTTTTTGCGACAAAAGCCGAGGCGGCGCGTTTAAAAATTTCTTCATTATACATTTTAATAAAGGACATAATACTGGGAATCATCACCAAAACAGCCAAAATATAAATCACACGACTGATGCGACGTCTTTTAACCGAATTGAGATAATGCGCAACCGGAAAATGTAAATATTTGATAATTAAAAAAGTAGCTAAAGCAATAAAAAACGAATTGATGAGCAGCAGATACATAGCGCCGGTAAAAAAGTGCATATTTCCGGTAGCCAAACCAAAACCTGCCGTGCACAGAGGCGGCATCAATGCAGTCGCAATAGCGACGCCGCTGATGACATTGAAAAATCCTTTTTTGGTCAAGGCGACAATACCGGCCAAGCCCCCGAAAAAAGCAATCATAACATCAAAAAAAGTAGGGGAGGTGCGCGCTAACAATTCGCTGGATTCATAAGCTAAAGGCGATATCTTAAAATATAAAAAGGACGTTAAAATACTCAAAGTTACCATGACCAAGAAGTTGATGGATGATTTTTTAAAAGTATCGATATCATTGGTGCCAATTGCAAATCCGGCACCCATAATCGGGCCCATCAAAGGTGAAATTAACATCGCGCCAATTACCACCGGCGTAGAGTTGGCATTTAAGCCTACCGAAGCAATCATGACCGAGAAAATCAACAACCAAGCCGTATGCCCTCTAAAAGGAATGTTTTCTAAAATAGTTTGACGGGTAAATTCTTTATCGCTAAATTTTTTGAGATTAAAAAGTTCTTTGACAAAATCAATAGCCACTTCCCAGAACTCTTTAAATTCTTTCTTAACGACCTTTTCTTTTTTTTGAATGATCTTTTCTTCAGCTTCAAATTGTTTCTTTTGCTCTTCCATGCAATGTGGTCTTATCAACAAAGTTACATTTTTTTTATGAAATATATTTAAACCTTTTATGATAAGGGCAAAAAAAGTATTTCAAAAGAAAAATGCCCGTTGCTTTTTTTTTACTTTAAATTTAAACAAAAGTCATTTTTAGCCGAAAATTAAAGTGTAATTTTGCCTTCGTCAAATGAAGCTGGTACCATTGTGTCAGCATAAATACACCAAAACCTGATTATTACACATACCGGCGATTCATTTGATTTAAAAAATAAAATCATAGTTTATGAAAATATTAGTTTTAAATTCGGGAAGTTCTTCTTTAAAATTTCAATTATTTGAAATGCCCGAAGGTCAAGTTCTGGTCAAAGGTTTGGCCGAACGCATCGGTGAACAAACAGCACATTTTAAAGCCAATGATTATGAGGTCAGCCGGCCTTTACCGACGCACAAAGAAGCTTTGCAATTGCTGACCGATTATTTGTTAAATCCTGATAACCAAATAATTAAAGACAAAAATGAAATCATAGCCGTGGGGCATCGTGTAGTTCATGGAGGCAATACTTTTGTACAACCTACCTTGATTACACCGGAAGTTAAGGCTAAAATCAAAGAATTGTTTTCATTGGCACCCTTGCACAATCCGGCCAACTTGACGGGGATAGAAACAGCCGAACAGATATTTCCAAAAGCCGAACAAGTCGCTATATTTGACACGGCTTTTCATCAAACCATTCCCATTGAAAATAACAAATATGCCATTCCCGATACATTTTATCAAGAGGGCATTCGTAAATATGGTTTTCACGGCATCAGTCATCAATATGTTTCCAGAGCTGCTAATAAAAGATTGGGACGCACCGATACCAAATTGATTACGTTGCATTTGGGAAACGGCGCCAGTGCAACGGCTGTGCGCAATGGAAAAAGCTACGATACCACTATGGGATTCGGCCCCATGAACGGTTTGATTATGGGCACGCGTAGCGGCGACATTGACCAATCCATTATTTTTTATTTGCTTGATAAAATGGGCTATACTTCAGCTGAAATTCAAACTATTTTGAATAAAAAAAGTGGCATGATGGCTTTAGCCGGCAGTAATGATTTGCGCGATATTGAAACAGCTGCTCGTCAAGGAGATGAAAAAGCCCGTTTGGCTTTAAAAATGTATGCCGGCGCCATCCAAAAATATATCGGTAATTTTACGGCTCAAATGAATGGGTTAGATGCAATTGTATTTACAGCCGGCATAGGCGAAAACTCCGATGTTGTGCGCCGGATGGTAAGCCAAAATCTCGATTATTTGGGGATTCGAGCAGATTTGGAAAAAAACAAAGATCCTAAAACGTATCAAGGTGATATTACGGCGGAAAATAGTCCGGTTAAAATTTGGGTTATTCCTACAAACGAAGAAAAAGAAATAGCACAACAAACCTATACTTTGATTCATTAGCTTTTTTCTATAACCTATTTTTTTCAAATTTATACAAAGGGTCTAAAGTTTAATCTTGGGCCCTTTTTCTATGATAAAGAGACAAGCGGAGAGCGGAATATATAATAATAATGTCACCTTTACAGGGTTTTATAATCGGGTGCTTTATAATTTCTATAACAATGTCTGTCTTTCGGACTTTGTGTTTTCAGAACCCTGAAGGGTGAAATTTTTATAAAAAGACATAAGAACCATAAATCAACCCCGAGAAGGGTAACATAAATTTTATGGTGCATTTATCCGGAATGTTTGATTAAAATAAGCTTAATTTTAGCCTAATTTTCTTAAATTTGGTAAAATTTAAATCCGATGCTTAAACCACCCAAATACCCTTTGGCTTTTTTGCCGACGCCTTTACATTATTTACCGAATTTATCTCGAGAAGTGCCTTATCAGATTTATATCAAGCGCGATGATCAAACCGGATTGGCAAGCGGTGGCAATAAAACGCGTAAGTTGGAATATTTGATCCAAGATGCTCTAAATTTAGGTTATGACACGGTTATAACAGCCGGCGCGCAACAATCTAATCATTGCCGGCAGACCGCTGCTGCTTGTGCGCTTGCCGGTTTGGAATGTCATTTATGGCTCAATGGATTTCAGCCCGAACATTACCAAGGTAATTTGTTATTATCGCATTTATTAGGCGCGCATTTACATTTCTCCGGAGACCAAGCCAAAGGCCGTGAAGCGGCATTGAAACAATTGCAAAAAGAACTAAATGATCAAGGACAGAAAACGTATCTTATTCCGGTTGGCGGTTCCAATTTGACCGGCGCAACCGGCTATATTGCAGCCATGTCGGAATTAAAACAACAAATGACAGAACAAAAAATTGATTTTGATTATATCTTTTTTGCGACCAGCTCGGGTGGAACGCAAGCCGGCTTAATGATTGGGCAAAATATTTTTAATATTAAAGCCCGTTTAATGCCCATACTCATTGATAAAGAAGCTGATTTTGAAGTGCCGTTGCCCCAACATATTTTTGATATTATTTCGGAATTTAATGTAGCATCGTCACAGCCTATCCATATTAATTTGGATGATATTCTGCTGATAAAAGATTATAACAAAGCCGGTTATGGTATTTTGACAACCCATGAACAAGCAGCTATTCATCTTTTGGCCCGACAAGAAGGTATTTTATTGGATCCGGTTTATACAGGACGGGCTTTTTACGGGATGTGGGATGTATTGCAACAAAAAATATTACCCGAAAATAGTCGTGTCTTATTTTGGCACACCGGCGGTTTACCGGCTTTATGCGCTTATGCCGATGCATTGCGTTAGTCGACCTTAAAAAATATACTGAAATATGAAACCGAATATTGTTATTTTAAGTGGTGCCGGCATCAGCAGCGAAAGTGGCATTCAAACTTTTCGTGATGCCAACGGCTTATGGCGCCGGTATGATATTACCAAAGTAGCTTCTCCGGAGGCTTGGCAGCATCATCCGGATTTGGTTTTAGATTTTTACAACCAACGCCGCCGGCAATTGCAACAAGTGCAGCCCAATGCTGCGCACAAGGCAATCACCAAATTACAAAAATATTTTCCGGTACAAGTTTTGACACAGAATGTGGATGATTTGCACGAACGGGCCGGTAACAAAAATGTTTGGCATTTGCATGGCGAACTTTTAAAAGTCAGAAGCGAAAAGAATGAAAACCTGATTTACCCTTGGCATAAAGATTTAAAGCTTGGCGATTTAGCAGCGGACGGCGCGCAATTGCGACCGCATATTGTATGGTTCGGGGAGGCTGTTCCGATGTTAGAAAAAGTACTGCCACTGGTCAATCAAGCTGATATATTTATCATTATCGGGACCAGTATGCAAGTTTATCCGGCAGCCGGTTTGGCGCATCAAGTCCAACCGGAAACCCAAATTTATTATATCGATCCGAAAGCCTCAGGTTTACCACTTTTCAATCCTTTAAAAGTAATTCCCGAAAAAGCCGGTCGGGCTTTACCCGCCTTAGTAGATAACTTGATTCATCAGTATTGTAATTAAAAGTTGCACCATTCAAATTCACGTTATTTGTTTTTCTTTCTGAAAATAGAAGCACCCATATGAAGTATTTTGTTATTTTTGTTCCGATTTTAAAACAAAAAAAATGAAACTAACACCATACAAACTTCTTTTGGGCAGCCAATCGCCCCGTCGAAAAGAGCTGCTGCAAAAAATGGATTTGAAATTTAAAAGTCTGAAATTGGAAGCGGATGAATCCTATCCCGATATTTTACCGGCGACCGAAATTCCTGAATACTTGGCCTTAAAAAAATCCTTGGTTTATGAAGACTTAGAAAAGGATGAACTTCTCATCACAGCTGATACTATTGTGTCATTAGATGATATAGTCATTGGGAAACCCAAAAATAAAAAGGAAGCCATAGCGATGCTTAAAGCTTTATCGGGCAGAAAACATGAAGTGATCAGCGGGGTTTGTTTGCGAACCAAAAAAGATATTTTGACTTTTTCTGAAGTTTCTGAAGTTCATTTTAAAGACTTGCGCCAAAAGGACATCAAATATTATGTTGACCATTATAAACCTTTTGATAAAGCCGGTGCTTACGGTATTCAAGAATGGATTGGCTTGATTGGGATTAGAAAAATTAAAGGTTCTTATTACAATATTATGGGGCTGCCGACTGTAAAACTTAGAAATTACCTGAAAGAATGTAAATAAATTGTAAAAAAAACAACAACCCGCATTTCCTGTCTTTTATTTCATAAATTTGGAATACCAAACCAATAGCAAATACTTATGAATATTTTTCTTGTTTTAGTCAGCATTCTTTTAATTTTGGCGGTTATCGATTTAATTGTCGGTGTGAGTAACGATGCCGTTAATTTTTTAAATTCCGCCTTGGGGTCTAAAGTTTTTTCTTTTAAAATCATTATGATTACGGCCAGTTTGGGGATTTTTATCGGGGCTGTTTTTTCAAGCGGGATGATGGAAGTGGCGCGCAAAGGGATTTTCAATCCGGGGATGTTCAGTTTTTATGACATTATGGTCGTATTTTTATCCGTTATGTTAGCCGATATCTTGCTGCTCGACATCTTTAACAGTCTGGGCATGCCCACTTCAACCACTGTTTCTATTGTGTTTGACTTGCTCGGCGCTTCGGTTGCGGTTGGCCTTTTTAAAACCTTGGAACAAGGCGCAGATATTGGTCAAATTGCGCTTTATATCAATTCTTCCAGTGCTTTAAAAATTATATCCGGCATTTTATTGTCCGTGGTCATTGCTTTTACGGTGGGGGCTATAGTACAATATCTTTCCAGAATGATATTCACCTTTCAATATGATGTCAAAAAAAGAGTGTGGTCACTGGCTATTTTCGGCGGTATTTCCATTGCCTCTATTACCTATTTTATCATTTTAAAAGGCTTAAGTGGTACAGATTTTTACGATTTGGTCAAACCTTATATCCACCAATATACCTTTAGTATTATCACAGCCAGTTTTCTTTTCTGGACTTTGATTTCTTATCTGTTAGTTCGATTTTACCGTGTCAATATATTGAAAATCATTATTTTATTAGGAACATTCTCGCTGGCTTTAGCCTTTGCGGGTAACGATTTGGTCAACTTTATAGGCGTGCCCATTGCCGCTTACAATTCCTATGAAGCTTGGACGGTATCGGGCCAACCGGCAACCGAATTTATGATGGCCGTTTTAGGCAAAAAAGTGCCGACTCCTATTGTGTTTTTAGTCGTGGCCGGCCTTATCATGATTATAACACTTTGGACTTCCAGCAAAGCCAAAAAAGTAGCCAAAACGGCTATCGATTTATCGGCACAAGGCGATAAGGAAGAAAAATTTCAAGCCAATCCGGTTTCAAGAGCCGTGGTTAAAGGCTCTATGGGCCTCAACAAACTTTTTACGGCAGTTATACCCAAACCGACTTTGCAATGGATCGATTCCCGGTTTAGAACCCCTGCGATTCAGGTTAAGAAAGATATGCCCGAATTTGATTTGGTGCGCGCCTCGGTCAATCTGTTGGTCGCTGCTTTCCTGATTTCTATTGCTACTTCTATGCACCTGCCCTTATCTACAACTTATGTAACCTTTATGGTAGCTATGGGGGCTTCCTTGGCCGATAGAGCTTGGGGGCGCGAAAGCGCCGTCTATAGAATTGCCGGTGTGCTCAGCGTTATCGGTGGTTGGTTTTTAACCGCTTTGTTTGCCTTTTTTATAGCTTTTACCTTTGCCATCCTGATTTACAAATTCGGTTTTTATCTCGCTATTTTATTTTTTATAGGCGAATTATTTATGCTCTACCGCAGTCAAAAAAGACATGATGAAAAAGTAGCCGAAGATAATGAAGCCTTTTTTGAATTTGAACAAGAAAATGAAAATTTAGATGCCCAAAAATCTACTGAAATTTTGATTGTTGAAAGTTTGAAAAATATCAATAAAGTCATTGGTTATATCAATAAATTATATGCCAATACTATTGACGGTTTGAAATCTTATGATATAGAGCTTTTAAAAAAGAATGATAAAAGTGTCAAGAAATTATACAAACAAGGCAACAAATTACGGGACAAGCTTTATTATATCGTAAAAGCGAATAAGGATAAAGACATTGTCATCAGCAATAATTATATCAAATTGTTAGACAAAATTCAAGATTTGATTCAGTCAATGCATTTTGTTTCCAAGATGAGCAAAGAATATGTCGATAATGCCCATAGTGAATTGACGCCGGCACAAAAAGAAGATTTGGAACAACTTCGTAATGTCATGGTTAATTTGATGAACGATATTCAAAAGGCATTGGTTAACAGAGATTTACAGAGCTTGCGACGGCTTTATAAAACAACCGATTTGGATATTAAACTAGAAAGAGCCATCAACCATCAGGTGGTTCGCATCCAGCAAGGCGAGAGTTCGTCCAAAAATTCACGTTTATATTTGAGTTTATTGTTGGAAACCAAAGATATTGAAGAGTCATTGA
>WGDF01000046.1 GCA_015493405.1 Flavobacteriaceae bacterium | reverse complement strand
AAAGAATATTGATAAACATTTGTTTGCTACCATAAAAACACCGGTTAGAGCCGATGTCAATAAAATGCCCGATGATCAAAAAATGAAATATATTGCTGAAAAGACCAAAGACATCTTAGATATTTTAGGACTTGATTTGGAGGATGATAGCTTGAGTGGAACACCGCGACGGGTGGCAAAAATGTTTGTAAAAGAAATTTTTAAGGGTTTAAATCCCGATAATTTGCCCAAATTATCAGCTTTTGATAATAAATATAAATATGGTGAAATGTTGGTCGAAAGGGATATCAGTGTTTTTTCTACTTGTGAACATCATTTATTACCTATAATCGGTAAGGCTCATGTGGCTTATATCTCTAACGGTAAAGTTTTGGGGCTATCCAAAATTAATCGTATCGTTGATTATTTTGCGCGCCGCCCCCAAGTGCAAGAACGCTTAACCGTGCAAATAGTCAAAGCGATGCAAGAAGCTCTTAATACCGAAGATGTCGCTTGTATTATTGATGCTAAACATATGTGTTTGGTCTCCCGTGGTATTAAGGATATCACATCATCGACTTTAACCGCCGAATATGCCGGCAAATTTAAAGACCCTCAAGTCCGAAAGGAATTCTTGAGTTATATTAATATTGATACAAAATTTATAGTATAGTAGAAAGTGGAAAAGCGCGAATGTAGAGACGCACGGCCGTGCGTCTGATAAAGGATAAGAGATGAGGGATAAAACATTTGAAAGTTGAATGTTATTATCAGTTCATTCATCAAATAACCCCCTACGAAAATAGGGGTAAGCAAATAACCGATTAACCAGATTATCAAATCACCAAGAATATGAATAAAGATCTGAAAATATACAATTCCTTAACCGGTCAAAAAGAAATTTTTAAACCATTGGTCCCCGGATATGTGGGCATGTATGTCTGTGGCCCCACCGTATACAGCAATGTGCATTTGGGCAATGTGCGCACCTTTATGTCTTTTGATGTGATTTACCGTTACCTGAAATTTTTAGGTTATAAAGTGCGCTATGTCCGCAATATTACCGATGCCGGCCATTTGGAAGATGATAGTCAAGAAGATAAAATCTCAAAAAAAGCACGCTTGGAGAAACTGGAACCGATGGAAATCGTGCAAGAATATACCATAGATTTTCATAAGGTCTTGGACTTGATCAACAACCAACCACCCAATATTGAGCCTACGGCTACAGGACACATTATAGAACAAATAGAAACGACCAAAGAAATTTTGAATAAAGGTTATGCTTATGAAAGCAATGGCTCTATTTATTTTGATGTGGTTAAATATAATAATGAAATAGATAAATACGGCAAACTAAGTGGTCGAAATATAGAAGAGATGATTGCCAATACACGTGATTTGGAAGGGCAGGATGAGAAACGTAATCCGCAGGATTTTGCGTTATGGAAAAAAGCTAAGCCGCAACATATTATGCGTTGGCCCTCACCGTGGGGCAATGGATTTCCCGGCTGGCATATGGAATGTACTGTGATGAGTACCAAATATTTAGGGGAACAATTTGATATACACGGAGGCGGGATGGACTTGAAATTTCCACATCATGAGTGTGAAATAGCCCAAGGCAAAACTGCCAATGGTATCGATCCGGTTAAATATTGGATGCATGCTAATATGTTGACACTCAACGGAAAAAAAATGAGTAAATCAACCGGCAATCATTTGTTACCCAACGAAATTTTTAGTGGCAATAATCAATTGCTTAGTAAAGCTTATTCGCCGGCTGTGGTACGATTTTTTATGCTGCAAGCCCATTACCGTAACATGTTGGACCTTTCCGATGAGGCTTTGCAAGCTGCTGAAAAAGCTTATAAAAGATTAATGGAAGCGATTAAAATATTGCCAAATTTATCGGTTTCCGGTACAACTTCTTTTGATGTTGATGCTTTGATTGACAGTTTTTATACCGCGATGAATGATGATTTCAACACGCCGGTTTTGATTGCTAATTTGTTTGAAGCTGCTCGGCATATTAACTTAATTAAGGACGGTAAGGAAAATATCACACAAGTCGACAAAGATAAATTACAAAAAGCGGTAAATGGTTTTGCTTTTGATGTGCTTGGCTTACATAAGGCCCAACAAGAAACCGGTAACAATCAGGCTTTTGATAAGACCATCCGGTTTTTGATTGATATTAGAAATCAAGCACGCACCGATAAAAATTGGGCTTTATCAGATAAAGTACGAGATGAATTGGCAAAGTTCGGCATTCAACTCAAAGATGGCAAAAACGGCACGACTTACAGTTTTAAATAGGAGACGTTAAAAATTAGAGGCTGAAAAAAAATATAGAATTATATTGAGTCCGGTTGTTTTTTTAATCTATCAGATTCTCATTAAATATACTGATTTATGAAGGTCTTAAATAATCAATATTCCGTTTTAATCCGCTATATTTGGTTCTTTTTACGGCTGATTTTTTAAAAATATCTCTAAAAACCGCTTCGGTTATTTCTTCCCAGTCTTGTCGGGTCATCTGCAATAAATTGGGATGCGGTGCAAAAAACGGCTCTTGATGCGGTAAAGAGAATTTATTCCACGGACATACATCTTGGCAAATATCGCATCCAAACATCCAATCTTGAAATTTACCGCGCATATCGGCAGGCAGTTCGTCGCGTAATTCGATGGTATAGTAGGAAATACATTTGGAAGCATTGATCATTTTATTTTCTAATATGGCTTCCGTAGGGCAAGCATTTATACATTTTGTGCAGCTGCCACAATGATCGGTTTGAAAAGGCGTATCGTATTCAAAATCAACGTCTAATATAATTTCCGCCAAGAAGAAAAAAGAGCCTTTATCCTTTTGAATGACCAATGAATGTCTGCCTTCCCATCCGATTCCGGCTTCTCGTGCCCAAGCCCGTTCCAAAATAGGTGCGGAATCGGTAAAAACGCGTCCTTGCACTTCGCCTACAAGGGACGCGATGTATTGCAGAAGTTCGCGTAACTTATCTTTAAGAACAAAATGGTAATCTTTTCCGTAGGCATATTTTGCAATTTTGTAAGTGTTGTCAGATTGTTGTTGTTCGGGATAGTAATTATAGGATAACGAAATGACTGTTTTTGCACCGGGAACTAATAAGGTGGGATCCAAGCGTTTGTCGAAATGATTTTCCATATACGACATTTTGCCGTGGTAGCCTTTGTTGAGCCAGTTTTCCAATCGAGGCGCTTCTTTTTCCAAAAATCCGGCTTGTGCAAACCCGATATTTTGAAATCCCAAATCAAAGGCTTTTTGTCTGACGAGATGTGTATATTTTTCTTTGTTCAATGGATTAAATTTGTTTCTGTCCTAAAAGATAGGCTTTTTTCAAATAATTTTCTCTTCGCTTTGTATCGGTATTTTTTATAGGAGAAAAATTGGTAAAACGAACCGGTTTGATACCACAATATTCCAATGTGGCTTTTTTTATTGCCTTGTGTCCGGGTGCTCCAATGATCCATTTATAATACCAAATAGGAGAGTCCATAGTAACGATAATTCTGGCGGTTTTACCCTTTAACAAGGGAAAGCGAATCGGATTATTATCTTTGAAGTCATAGGCATAACCTTTGATAAAAATTCGATCAATAAAGCCTTTTAGGATTGCCGGAAAGGTAGACCACCAGTTCGGATATACAAAAACCAAATGCCGGGCTTCTAAAATTTCTTGTTGAATTTGTTTTAAAACGGGTTCCATATACCCGCCGTATTTTTTATCTCGCGTGAGATTCGGATCAAAGTCCAAAGTAGAAAGATTGTATAGTTTGACATTGCCACCGGAACTTTTTACCCCTTTATAATATTGAGTTGCCAGAGCCAAAGCAAAACTGTTTTGATCAGGATGCGCACAAAAAATCAAAATATCTAGAGCCATAAAAATAATTTAAAACAAACTACCTTGATCGGGATTTTTTAGTTTTCCCAAATGTTTATATGCCAAATCCGTAGCTTCTCGCCCACGAGGCGTACGCATCAAAAAGCCTTCTTGAATCAAAAAGGGTTCGTAAACTTCTTCAATGGTTTCGGCATTTTCACCGACAGCTGTTGACAAAGTGCTGATGCCAACCGGACCACCTTTAAATTTGTCAATAATGGTCGTCAAGATTTTATTGTCCATTTCGTCTAAGCCATGGGTGTCGACATTGAGAGCTTTTAAAGCATATTTAGCAATTTCTATCGTGATTTTACCATCGCCTTTGATTTGAGCAAAATCACGAACCCGACGCAACAAGGCATTGGCAATTCGCGGTGTGCCACGACTGCGACCGGCAATCTCTATGGCAGCTTCCATTGAAATAGGTACCTTTAAAATGTCCGAACTGCGCTGGACAATATGCGTCAGTAATTCTCGGGTATAATAATTGAGTCTGGCATTAATCCCGAAACGGGCGCGCATAGGCGCCGTCAATAAACCGGAACGTGTGGTGGCACCAATTAATGTAAAGGGCTCTAAATGAATCTGTACCGTGCGGGCATTGGGTCCGCTTTCAATCATTATATCAATACGGTAATCTTCCATAGCAGAGTATAAATACTCTTCAACTATGGGCGATAAACGATGAATTTCATCGATAAACAAGACATCACGTTCTTCCAGATTGGTCAGCAAACCGGCTAAATCTCCGGGTTTATCCAAGACAGGGCCGGAAGTAATTTTTAAATTGACATCCAATTCATTGGCTAAAATATGTGCCAAAGTAGTTTTGCCCAATCCGGGAGGACCGTGAAACAAAGTGTGGTCTAATGCTTCGTCACGCTGATTGGCAGCTTGCACAAAAATCTTTAAATTTTCTATGATTTGCTCTTGACCGGTAAAATCATTAAAACTAAGCGGACGTAATTTTTTTTCAATTTCCAAATCGGCATTGGGTAAATGATGCTTATCAGGATCAAGATTTTGATTCAACATATTCTAAGAGTTTATTAAATCCAAAATTACAAAAAATTAAGTCAAATAGATGAGTTTCGGTATAATTATTGCTAATAATCACAAAAAAATTGTAACTTGCAATAATACAAATTCCACAACTAATGGGAGCATATATATTAATCGGATTGATTGCTTTAGTCGGCATGCTGGTGCAGAGCAAACTGAAAAGCAAATTCAAATATTACAGCAAAATTCCTCTAAAAAAAGGTTATACCGGCGCTGAAGTGGCCCGGATGATGTTAGCCGACAATGGAATTGATGATGTAAAGGTAGTTTCTACACCGGGCTATTTGACCGATCACTATCATCCGGTTAAGAAAACAGTTAATTTAAGTGAGCCTGTTTACAATTCCAATAGCATAGCTGCAGTTGCAGTGGCTGCCCATGAATGTGGTCATGCTGTGCAACATGCCAGAGGATATAAATGGTTGGCATTGCGTTCAATGTTGGTCCCTGTCGTGCAATTTTCATCTAATATTGTGCAGTGGGTTTTAATAGCCGGTATTTTTTTGGTCAGAAGTTTTCCGCAATTATTATTGATTGGCATCCTTTTATTTGCTGCTACAGTTGTATTTAGTTTTATCACATTGCCGGTAGAATATGATGCCAGTAATCGGGCCAAAAAGTGGTTGATACAAAAAGGTATTGTAGATCAAGAAGAACAAAAAGGCGTGGCAGATGCCTTAAAGTGGGCTGCCAGAACTTATGTGGTGGCCGCCTTGAGTTCTTTGGTAACATTATTGTATTATTTACAGATTTATAACAATCGAAGAAATTAATAATGAATTGGTTATTAACATATTAGTAAGCCTCAATTATTTTTTATAATTGGGGTTTTATTTTAAATCAGATTAAAAATTTATGCTAAACCGAATTATGGATTTGAAACTAAAATAAAGATAAGATTAAATCTACATTTCAAATTAAATCAAACATATTGCTATGATTATCAATCACGTTTCCAAACAAAGTTCAATTTTAAATAAATTTATTGCAGAAATCAGAGATAAGAATATCCAAAAAGATGCTTTGCGTTTTCGTACAAATATAGAACGTATGGGCGAAATTATTTCCTATGAGTTGAGCAAAACTTTAGATTACAAATCCAAAGATATTAGAACTCCTTTGGGTATTAAGCGGATGAAAGTTTTAAATGATCAAGTGGTCTTGGCTTCCATCCTTCGGGCCGGATTACCCCTTCATATGGGGGTGCTCCATATTTTTGACGATGCCGAAAATGCCTTTGTTTCCGCTTATAGAAAACACAAGCCGGATTCAGATGATTTTGATATTCATGTGGATTATGTGGCAACGCCATCTATTCAAGATAAAGTATTGGTCTTGGTTGACCCGATGTTGGCTACCGGACAATCTTTAGTTGCCGTGTATGACAAACTCAAGCAATTCGGTACGCCTAAAGAACTCCATGTGATTTCTATCATCGGTTCCAAACAGGGTATTGATTACATCTCTGAAAAATTACCGGGAAACACCCATTTATGGATTGCCGATTTCGATCAAGAACTCAACGATAAAGGTTATATCGTGCCCGGATTGGGAGATGCCGGTGATTTAGCTTACGGCAAGAAATTGTAAATAGGGCAAGTTGAAAAAGCACGAAACGCATTTCTGAACTTTTTGGTTGGCCTAAAAAAAACGACCTGATTTTCAGGCCGTTTTTAATTTAAAAAATTGATTTAAGGTTTATAATGCACCTTCATCATAGGCTTTTTCACCATGGATTGAAGCATCTAAACCTTCCAATTCTTCTTTTTCATTAACTTTAACAGGTGTGATATAGTTGATCAGATATAGCATACCATACGTAAAGATAAAAGCATAGGCAGCTGCGCCGAGAACAGAAACAGTTTCTTTCATAAAGAATCCTGCATTCCCTTCTACCAATCCGGCTTGACCATTGATGGCTTTTGAAGCAAAAACCCCTAATAAAATAGTTCCTAATAAGCCACCCATACCGTGTACACCCCAAACATCAAGAGCGTCATCCCAGCCCCAACGATTTTTGAGTTGAACGGCAAAATAAGTAAATGAACCGGCAGAAATACCGATAAGTATAGCAGCCCACAACGGCACAAAACCGGCAGCAGGTGTGATGGTTGCCAATCCGGCAACAGCACCGGTTAACAAGCCGACATATTTGGGTTT
>WGDF01000045.1 GCA_015493405.1 Flavobacteriaceae bacterium | reverse complement strand
CATCAGGCTATTGAAAAAATAATGATCAAAGCCGGTGTCTCGGATAATATTCGCCCATTCCTCCTCAACATTATTGACATCACGCTAAAAGCCACGGTTATTTTTATAGCACTCAGCATTTTAGGAGCCGATTTATCCGGACTGGTTGCTTTGGTTGCTGCTATAGGATTTGCAGTAGGCATGTCTTTGCAAGGCAGCTTGGGTAATTTTGCTTCCGGCTTGTTAATTTTGACTTTAAAACCCTACAAAGTCGGCGATTGGATTCAATTGGGAGACAAATTTGGTCGGGTTGCAGAAATTATGATTTTCAATACCAAACTCGTGACGCCCGGACAAAAAGTTCTGATTGTCCCAAATTCAAAAATAACTGATGATATTGTTACCAATTATTCTGAAAAGGGTGTTATACGTTTGGAAATTGATGTGCATATTCCCTATGAAGAAAATTGGTCGGAAGTCAGACAAATTTTATCAAAAGCGATAGACAACGTCCCCAAAGTCTTAAAAAAACCGACGGTAGAAATCGGTATTGCCGATTTTGATTCGCACAGTCTATTAATTATGGTCAGACCTTATGTCAAACCTGATGATTATTGGGAAGTGACTTTTTCAGCTCATGAAGCGCTCAAAAAAGCCTTATATGAAAACCAAATCAAAGTACCTTATTCAGAAGGCATTGAATTTGGTAAATTTGGAAAATAACGAACTCTTTTCAAATAATTGCTTAAAAGTCCTAAAATAACAGGACTTTTTTTATTATATTTGAAGCAAATTAACCCCCTAATTAAAAACTATGAAACAAAGAGTTGTCATTTTTGAAGCCGAAGGCGGCTCAGATAAAGGTTTAAACGGATACCGTAAAGATACTTTACCTATTGCTAACGCACTTAGAGAGCAAGGTTGGAACGTCGATATCTTAAAATTTAGAGACGAATGGGCCGATAAGATATATGATTACGCCAAAAATCGTTATGACGCTTATATTACTCGTGTTAATCCGGGAACTATTCCAAGTGGTGAAAAAATATTTTTTGAAACCCTACGCAAATTATCCGATGCCGGTTTAGAAGGCTTTTCACATCCCGATGTCATGCAAGATCTCGGGGCCAAAGATGCTTTGGTCAAATTGGTCGGCACAGGCTTGGTTCCTGAAGATACTTATGCTTATTATACCGTTGAAGAATTTAAAAATACTTTTCCAAAAAGTATTTCTTTTGGTGAACGTGTTTTAAAACAAAATCGCGGCTCTACAGGCGAAGGTATTTGGCGCGTCCAAGTAATAGATGAACGCCCTTACAAACCCGGCGACACTTTACCGCTTGACACCAAACTCAAACTGACCGAAGCTAAAGATAATCATGTAGAATACCGTACTTTAGAAGACTTTATGGACTTTGCTACCAAATATATTGTCGGGGATAACGGGATGCTGGTTGATATGCGTTTTATGCCACGTATCAAAGAAGGTGAGATCCGAATTTTAATGGTCGGGGAAGAACCTATTTTCGTCGTGCATAAAAAACCGGCAGACAGTGCCGATGCTTTCTCTGCTACTTTATTTTCAGGTGCCAAATATACTTATGACCGGCCCGAAAAATGGAAAGAATTGGTCGATATGTTTACCGGACGTTTACCTGAAATTATGTCTAAACTCGGCAACCATGATGCGCCGTTAATTTGGACGGCCGATTTTATGCTTGACTGGGACGAAAACGGTAATGATACTTATGTATTAGGCGAAATCAATAACTCTTGCGTCGGCTTTACCAGCCATCTCAACCAAGGCATACAAGACAAAATAGCCGATCGCGTTATCGAATTGGTCAGTAAAAAGAAAGCTTAATAAACCTCTTTATCAATTGAAGATCGTCGTATTACAACGACGGTCTTTTTTTGGCATATCATTTGCTTAAAAATAATAAATCCTTTAAAATTATGAATATATTTAAATTTTTATGGCGTTTATTAATAGCAATTATTACTTTTGGTTATCTTTACCATAAATTTTCCAAAAAGAAAGCATTAAAATTAGAACAAAATTATCAAAATTCAACCGATGAAAAACATTAAATTAGTAGGGATTCTATTAATTAGTTTCCAATTATCCTCTTGTGCCGATTTGCAACAAGTCATGAACCAATTACCCCAAGAAGGCTTAAGCAATGCACAAATTGCCTCCGGACTCAAAGAAGCCCTCAATCAAGGCATTGATAAGCAAGTAACCAAACTAATGGCCCCCGATGGTTTTTATAAAGACCAAATGGTCAAAATTTTATTACCACAGCAATTACAAAAAGTGGATCAAACTTTACGCGATTTAGGTATGGGACAATTAGCCGATGAAGGCTTAAAATTACTCAACACAGCAGCTTCTGATGCCGTCCGAGAAGCTAAACCCATATTTGTAGAAGCCATTACAACGATGAGTTTTGACGATGCGAAGAACATTTTATTGGGTGGTCGAACCGCTGCAACTGATTATCTCAAACAAAAAACAGAAAAACCGCTTTATCAAAAATTTAAACCCCAAGTGCAACAGTCTCTTCAAAAAGTCAAAGCAGATGAAGCTTGGACCAATATCATCAAAAAATACAATCAAATACCATTTGTTGAGAAAGTCAATCCAGATTTAACAGATTACGTAACCCAAAAGGCTATGGAAGGTGTCTTTAAAAAAGTCGCCGTCGAAGAACAAAAAATCAGAACGGATATCAATGAACGGACTTCCGATTTACTTAAAAAAGTTTTTGCTTTGCAGGATAATAAATAGCAACAAGTAAAATGAAAAACGAAGCATAACAAGTCTGAAATCATTTTCTCAGCACTTCTTTTTCTCTATTTTATAATATTACTTGGTCAAAATAACCAAGCCGCCTAAATTGTAAAACGTACTAAATTGAATGTTAAAAAAAATTAATACTGTCCAATCGGACAGTTTTTTTTGCAAAAAACTGACAAAAGAACTCATTTTTAATATTTTTTGATTGTAAATTTGTTCAAACCTATATAGGTCGCTTCGATATAATCCCCCCGACAAAAGTCGGGATTGTAATCACACAGTGACCTCCTAAAATATAAGGAAGAAGGATAAAAACTAAACCAACATCTGACATCAATTAAATAAACAGTATAACCAAATAACCACTTAACCATATAAACATATAACCATATAAACATCAATATAATGAAATACAGAATAGAACACGACACCATTGGTGAAGTCAAAGTCCCTGCCGAAAAGTATTGGGGCGCACAGACAGAACGTTCACGTAACAATTTTAAAATTGGACCGGCAGCTTCTATGCCGCGTGAAATTATCGATGCTTTTGCCATTTTGAAAAAAGCAGCAGCTTATACCAACCAAGAATTGGGTGTTTTGCCCAAAGATAAACGCGATTTAATAGCCCAAGTAGCCGACGAAGTATTGGCAGGTAAATTATACGACCAATTTCCTTTAGTCATTTGGCAAACAGGCTCCGGCACACAGAGTAATATGAACTTTAATGAAGTCGTTTCCAATCGGGCGCATGTATTACAAGGTCATAAATTGGGTGAAGGTGAAAAATACATCCACCCCAATGATGATGTCAACAAGTCACAATCATCCAATGACACTTTTCCAACAGCTATGCACATTGCTTTATATAAAAAAATTGTAGAGAAAACCATTCCCGGATTGGAATATATGCGTGATGAACTCGCCAAAAAATCCAAAGAATTTATGAAAGTGGTCAAAATCGGGCGCACCCATTTGATGGATGCTACTCCCCTGACTTTGGGACAAGAGTTTTCGGGCTATGTTTCACAACTAGACCACGGCATTCGCGCTTTAAAAAACACTTTAGCCCACTTAAGCGAATTGGCATTGGGTGGCACAGCTGTCGGTACCGGCATCAATACGCCTAAAGGCTATGCTGAATTGGTAGCCAAACATATTTCTGAATTTAGCGGCTTGCCCTTAAAAACTGCCGAAAACAAATTTGAGGCTTTGGCCGCTCACGATGCTATCGTCGAAACACATGGTGCATTAAAACAAATAGCAGTGTCGGTTAACAAGATTGCCAATGACATTCGAATGTTGGCTTCCGGACCACGTTCGGGTATAGGAGAAATCATTATTCCAGCCAACGAACCCGGTAGTAGTATAATGCCCGGCAAAGTCAATCCGACACAAGCCGAAGCCATTACTATGGTAGCGGCACAAATTATGGGAAATGATGTCGCCATTAGCGTAGGCGGCATGCAAGGACAATATGAACTCAATGTTTTTAAACCTGTTATGATTTACAACGCCTTACAATCAGCGGATTTACTGGGCGATGCTGCCGTTTCATTTACGAAAAATTTGGTCATAGGTATCGAGCCGAATTATAAACGCATTGACAATTTGTTACACAATTCCTTGATGCTGGTTACGGCTTTAAACCCGTATATCGGCTATGAAAAAGCAGCTAAAATTGCTAAAACAGCCCATAAAAATGGCACAACTCTTAAAGAAGAAGCTGTCAAACTTGGCATTTTAACGCCTGAAGAATTCGACAAATACGTGATTCCCGAAAAAATGGTTGGTGATTTAGATTAAAATTTGATTAAAAATCATATTTAAATTAAACCTGCCAGATGCTAAGATCTGGCAGGTTTATTATTTTTTAAAGTAGTTGATTATTACAAATTTAGTATTATCAGAAATTAAAAAAATGAGCTTGTTAAAAAATTCGGTTCTATATCGATTAAGGTGGGTAATGTATAATATCTCAAATAATAATGCCACCCCTTTGGGGTTTTAATGATTCTGTTTTATGGTTTATTACAATAATATCACCCCTTCGGGCTTCATATATAAAGAACCCCGAAGGGGTGATATAT
>WGDF01000044.1 GCA_015493405.1 Flavobacteriaceae bacterium | reverse complement strand
GGATGACATTTTTAAATCGGTCAAATAAATTAAATATTTTTTGCTCGGTTAATAAGCTGCGTTTTTGACCATAATCAGATAGATTATCAGTTTTGACCACAGGGTATTTTTGTTCTATTTGAGCAAACATTTTGGCCATTCGCCGGTGCATGTCTGCCGGTGTTTGTTCCAAAAATTCACCTTTTGAATTTTTAAGGGCGTACTTATTAATCCAAGTGGTTGCAGCTAATTCATCGCCATTGAAATAATCTTTAGTGGCTTTAAAAACGTTTTCAAATGAATATTTTTTGTTTTTTTTGTGCGTGTTAGGTTCTTTAACTTCTTGAATCATAGTCGTGAAATTTAATTTGGTTAGGTTAACAAAGGGACAATAAAATTAGCAGCTATCTTTGTAATAATTCATAAAAATCTTTATTTCTTATTAACAATTTAATGTTAAAAACTTATGGGCTACTTATTTTATTATACAAGACATTGATAAAAATAAAAATGACAGGCATGCGTGATATTTTTCATGAGTTATTTGAAATAATATTCGTATATGTGATATGGTATGAGCAAGCTATTATTTGAACCGGAGTAAGTTGTATGGTCTTGCCAAATATTAAATGAACGGTTTATGCCATTGGAATTTCCTTCCTTATATACTTTGATCAGGGCAAATGCACCATATGTGTTTTATTCAGGAATTCCATAAAATGTTAATGTAACCAAATATAATAACCTGACAATTCTTTAATATCAGCTCCGTAAGAGCGTACTGTTTGTAGTAAGATAAATTAATGCTAACAAATAGCTCCGTAGGAGCGACCTGTAATGTGTATTATTGATCATTTTATCAGGACGCCTCCGACAGACGTTAGGGCTAAAAGAAATATTTTTTTAGTACGTTTGCCCTGATACTTTGATGGCCATATGGCATTAGTTTCCCGTTTTTTATCTATTTTTGTGCTATGAAAGCATTTCAAGATACAATTATTGCTTTAGCGACGCCTGCCGGCAGTGGTGCCATTGGAATTATCCGGCTGTCGGGGCCTGAAGCCGTGATGCTTGTCAACCGTTTTTTTGAAGGTAAATTTAAATCCAAAGATTTACCATTCTTGCCTTCTCACACCATTCATTTGGGTTATATCAAAGAGGGTTCTAAAATCTTAGACGAAGTCTTGGTCAGCCTATTTAAAAATCCGCATTCTTATACCGGTGAAGATGTTGTGGAAATATCGGTACATGGCTCACCTTATATCCAACAACAAATTTTGCAATTGTTCTTAAAAAACGGCGTGCGGCATGCTAAGGCGGGGGAATTCACCTTACGGGCTTTTCTCAATGGTAAGATGGATTTGTCGCAAGCAGAAGCTGTGGCAGATTTGATTGCTTCAAATAGTGAAACTTCACATCAATTAGCACTACAACAGATGCGGGGTGGTTTTTCGAGTGAAATCAAAAAATTGCGGGATGAATTAATCCGGTTTGCTTCATTGATGGAATTGGAATTGGATTTTGCCGAAGAAGATGTCGAATTTGCCGACCGTCAGCAGTTTAAAGATTTGGTACAACGTATCAAATTAATTTTAAAGCATTTGGTGGATAGTTTTGCCACAGGTAATGCGCTCAAAGAAGGCGTGCCCGTAGCGATAGTCGGAGAACCCAATGTTGGCAAATCGACTTTGCTCAATGCTTTGCTCAATGAAGAGCGCGCTATTGTTTCTCATATTGCCGGCACAACGCGTGATGTGATTGAAGATGAACTGGTGCTTGATGGCGTGCGTTTTCGTTTTATCGACACGGCAGGTATCCGTGAAGCTCAAGACGAAATAGAACAAATTGGTATTCGCAAGACCTATGAAAAAATTAAAGAGGCTAAAGTTGTCGTCTTTTTAATCGATGCTTGTGCTTTGAGTCTTTCCGCCCGGTGTCACACACCGGAACACGACATCGTTTTAAAACAATTTGAAGCAGAACTAAAGAATATAACGCAAAAATATCCTGATAAAAAAATTTTGATTGTCGTTAATAAAATAGATAAGATGGATCAAAAGGATTATGAAATAGACCGAGATATCTATTCTTTAATTGAAATCTCGGCTAAACACAAAACCGGTTTGGAGCATTTGAAAAACGAATTGGTTTCATTGGTTAACAAAGGCTTGTTGGACCAAAATGAAGTCGTTGTTTCCAATGCCCGACATTACCAAGCGCTTAACGACGCTTTGCAAAGTGTTTTACAAGTGGAAAATGGCTTAGAAAGTGAATTATCCGGCGATTTGTTAAGCATAGACATTCGTGCAGCCTTACACAGTTTGGGAGAAATAACCGGAGAAATAACAACGGATGATTTATTGGATAATATTTTCAGAAATTTTTGTATCGGAAAGTGATAAGAGAAAAGTGTCAAGTGAATAAGAGTCTAGTGTGTTTTAGTTAAAGTTATTAATGTATGAATGATAACAGACGCCGGTCATTAGATGAATAATACATAGTGAGAATTAGAGTAAGCCTATCATCGATATAACCATATAATCAATAAAATCAAAACAATTAAATGAAGTATTTAAGTATTTTAATGATTGCCGGAATAATGTTGACCGGATGTCAATCGCAAAAAAATCTGACTGAAAAGCCGCAAGTCAATAAAATTCAAGTCGTTAAAAAAGGTATGACCGAGCCGGAAAAACGCGGTTATTGGCAGCAATATGTGCATTATACAATGGATGTCGATATGGATGTCAAAAAACATCAATATAAAGGCCGTCAAAAATTAGTGTATAAAAACAATTCGCTTGATACCTTGGCCAAAGTTTATTATCATTTATATTGGAATGCATTTCAACCCGGAAGTGCGATGGATTGGAAGGCACGTACCGTGCCCGACCCCGACCGGCATATGAATGAAACGCTGAAGGCTCTAAAGCCGGATGAAATTGGATTTATCAAAGTTGATAGTTTAACGCAAGACGGACGACCTTTACAATATCAAATGGTAGGGACGATATTAGAAGTAAAGCTGAATAAACCATTACTACCGGGAACTACCACGGTTTTTGATATGACATATTTGGCTCAAGTGCCTAAAATGATTCGTCGTGCCGGAAGAGACAATACTGAAGGAATTGATTATTCTATGGCACAGTGGTATCCCAAAATGTGCGAATATGATCAAGATGGTTGGCATACCGATCCTTATATTGCCAGAGAATTTTATGGCGTTTGGGGCGATTTTGACGTTACAATTCACATCGATAAAAATTATATGATTGCAGCAACCGGTTATTTACAAAATCCGGAACAAATCGGGAAGAATTATCCTACTGACAAACCCTTGCATATTCCGGAAGGTGACCGATTGACATGGCATTTTATAGCACCGAATGTACATGATTTTTCTTGGGCAGCCGATCCTGATTATGTGCATGATATATATCGGGTGAACGATGCAATCACACTTCATTTTTTTTATCAGAAAAATGATACCATTAAAGAAACTTGGAAAAAATTGGAACCTGTTGCGGCTAAGACGATGGCTTTTTATAATGAATATGTAGGAAAATATCCTTATAAGAAATACAGTGTCATTCAAGCTGGTGATGGCGGTATGGAATATGGTATGTGCACTTTTGTTAGTGGTAACAAGCCTTTTAACAGTTTACGTGGCACGGTTCAACATGAAATGGGGCATGCTTGGTTCCAGTTTAGTCTGGCTAGTAATGAATCTCAATATCCTTGGATGGATGAAGGCTTTACTTCTTTTATTCAAGATATGGCCAATGTCGCCGTAAATGAAGCACGATTGCCCAATCCTTTTGAAAATTCTTACCAAAGTTATCTGTATTTGGTTCATCAAGATAAAGAGGAACCTTTGGCAACCCATTCCGATCATTACCAAACCAATTTGGCTTACTGGGTTAATGCCTATGATAAGGGTAAAATGGTTTTGAGTCAATTGGGTTATATTATGGGTTTTGACCGGCTGCATCAAACACTGAAAAATTATTATAAAAATTGGGCAATGAAGCATCCGCAGCCTGACGATTTTTTTCGAATAGCCGAAAACACATCCGGCATGAATCTCAAATGGTTTCAAAATGAATGGATCAATACCTTGCATCATATCGATTATAAAATAGATAGTTTGAAGGTAAAAAATAATCGAACTGATGTGGTTTTACAATATGCCGGTTCTATGCCGATGCCTGTTGATGTCTTTGTCGTCTATAAAGATGGGAGCAAAGAAAGTTATTATATTCCTTTGGATTTGATGCGCGGCCGGAAAAAAAATCCGTTTCCCGAAATTCCGAGACATGTTTTAGCGCCTTGGCGTTATCCTGTGCCGCAATATACCTTTACGATAGATCGGCCTAAGTCTGATATTCAAGCTGTTGTTATTGATCCCTTGGGTTTTATGGCTGATATTGACAGAGATAACAATGTGAAACTGACGGCACAACCGACTCAAAAATAAATGCAAGATTTCGATGTCTAAACAAGCCTATACTTTGTCGCGTCAAAAGAGTTTGAAAAGCAAAATATTGATAGATGCTTTGTTTACAGAAGGACGTTCAATTGTGTCCTATCCTTTTCGATTAGTTTATTTACCGGCCGAATTTCCGCAAAATGAACCTTTTTTAGTCGGGTTTTCCGTTCCCAAAAAGAAATTTAAAAGGGCTGTTGATCGCAATCGTATCAAACGTTTGATGCGTGAGAGTTTTAGGTTGCAGCAGTATGATTTGCAATTACCGCAAAAAACAGTTATGATGTGGCTTTATACCGGAAAAGAAATACCTGATTACCGGAAGGTATTCCAATCGGTTAAAGTTATTATCGAAAAAATGAATGAACAGACCTGACCTGCTAGGTTTCTAAAATCTGGTAGGTCTCAGTAAATAAATAAAAAGACCAACCAAAATGGCAGAACACAACGAATTAGGCAAACAGGGCGAAGCAATAGCCAAGGACTATTTGCTCAAAAATGATTACCAAATTTTGGAGACCAATTGGCAATTCGGACATGCCGAGATTGATATTTTGGCACAAAAAGAGGATACTTTGGTGGTCGTTGAAGTGAAAACACGTACAACCGATACTTACGGGAAACCCGAAATATTTGTAAGCAAAAAGAAAATCCGCCTATTGATGAATGCCGTCAATCATTATATTGAACGACACGATTTAGACCTTGAAATTCGTTTTGACATCATTTCGATTATCAAAAATCGATATGTTGAAAATCTGGAACATATCAAGGATGCCTTTTATTGGTATTAACCAATTTGGCAATGTAGTAATTGAAGTGAAATATGTTAAGTTTTACTATTATTT
>WGDF01000043.1 GCA_015493405.1 Flavobacteriaceae bacterium | reverse complement strand
GCCAGAATACCGTAGTGGAAGTCAAGATACAAACGGATGATATCAATGAAATTATTCAGACTTTTCGCCGTTATGATTATCATATCATCAGTCAAATGGAAGAGGATCTGCATTTGCAAGAACTCAAAGAACATTCCGATTTTTTGAGACGGTATTTGGAAATGGGCGAATAATATATAAGTGCAGTCTATAGACAAACAAAACCGAAATAACTCTTTTGATGAACTTCACCTATTTTCAGATTGCACTCATAATTATTTACGAACGACTAAAATAGGAATTTTGATGTTATGCCTTACCGTGTTTATGGTCGTTCCAAATAACAAATCTTTTAATAATTTATGGCCGTGTGAGCCCAAAACCAAAACATCAGCTTGATAGGCTTCGACTATTTTTGGAATCGCTATTTTGGGATTACCATACCCAATTTGTGTTTCAACATTAAAACCCAACTTTCTTATTTTTTGAGCGTAACGTTCCAGTACTTCGGTGTCCATAAGTGTTTCATAATCAGCAGATTCATTTCCATGATAAAGCGCCGGCACACTTTCGACAATATGCATCAATAAAAAATGTGATTCTTTTTTACCCAAAGCTAAGGCGTGTTGCAAAATATTTTTATCAATTTGTGAAAAATCTAAAGCAATAGCAATTCGTTTGTATTGGGGCGGGATAAATTCAGGATCTAAATCGTCATTGGCATGCAATTTTAAAGATTTTATTTGGGCCGATTTTATGAAAGGTATGAATGTGATATATAAAAGCAGTAAAATAACTAAAATTAAGCTGATTATAAGAAGACTTAAAGCCCAAAAATTGATCTGGTCTTCTTGAATCCAAGTCCGGATTTGATCAATGACAAGCAAGCTGTTTAAAGCAATAATGACTAGGGCAATTAACCACGATGCTATTTGAGTTTTTAGAGAAATGGCAAAACTGCCCATTAATTTTTTATCACTGACAAAATGGATTAAAGGAATAACGGCGAAACCCAATTGCAAGCTTAGTATAACTTGACTGAAAATCAACAGTTTACCGGTGTAGGAAGCGCCAAGTAAAACAATAACGGCTATCGCAGGAAGAATGGCTAATAAACGCGTTATCATACGACGCATCCAAGGTTGTATGCGCAGATTGATAAAGCCTTCCATAATAATTTGTCCTGCCAAAGTGCCGGTAATGGTGGAGCTTTGTCCGGCAGCAATTAAAGCAATGGCAAATAATATGGGGGCCCAGTGTGAGCCGAGTAAAGGCTCTAATAATTTATAAGCATCTTGTATTTCGGCAACTTGAAACAAACCGGCTTTGTAAAAAGTTGCTGCTGCTAAGATCAATATGGCGGCATTGACCAAAAAAGCTAAATTTAAAGCCACAACGCTATCGATTAAATTAAACTTAATAGCTTCTTTGATATTTTTGATGGAAGTCCCGAATTTTCGTGTTTGCACCAAAGAAGAATGCAGGTAAAGATTGTG
Source organism: Flavobacteriaceae bacterium (assembly GCA_015493405.1). GTDB lineage: Bacteria > Bacteroidota > Bacteroidia > Flavobacteriales > Flavobacteriaceae > WGBX01. The sequence continues at coordinate 1,005 of WGDF01000043.1, read as the reverse complement.
CGGCATAACGGTAGCTCCAATAATTCCCAAAGCGATATATAAAGCTTCTTTATTTGGCATTTTAGGTATAAAACCTTTTAAAATATCACCGATTTGGGGTTTGGCCAAAAACATTTCGATTAAGAAAGCCAAGCCGATAATGAAGACCAAAGCCAAGATGAAGGCTTCCATTTTACGCATACCTTTATTGATTAGGAATAATAAAACAAAAGTATCGAGGAAGGTTAATAAAATTCCCCAAACCAAAGGGATGCCAAAGAGTAAATTTAAGCCGATAGCCATACCGATAACTTCAGCCAAATCAGTAGCGATAATAGCAATTTCGGCTAAAAAATACAAAGCATAATTTACAATTGGCGGATAACTTTCACGACAAGCCTGTGCCAGGTCGCGACCATAAACAATACCCAATCGGGTGCTGAGACTTTGCAACAGAACAGCCATAATATTGGACATCAACAAAACCCAAATCAGGGTGTAGCCGAAAGCGCTACCACCGGCTAAGTCCGTAGCCCAATTTCCCGGATCCATATAGCCGACACTGATCAAATATGCAGGCCCCATAAAGGCCAAAAGTTTTTTGAAAAAACCTTTTTTTTGGCGTGTGTCTATGCTGGCATGGACTTCTTCTAAAGATTTATGCTGCGATTGTGGCAAAATAATTTTTTTAATAAAGGCAAAGTTAATTAAAAAGAAACTAAGTGAACTTAAACAAAGTATAAAGTTAAATTATAGAGCTTATAAAATAATACTATGAATTTAATCTTTTAGAACGAGATTGTTTCTTATTTTTGTATTTAAATTAATCTAAAAAACAATAAAAAAATGGCAAAAATAACCCTTAAAGGCAATCCGATTAATACGATTGGCGAATTACCAAAAGTAGGCACACAAGCCCCTGATTTTAAATTAACCGCTACTGATTTAAGTGATAAAACCTTAGCCGATTTCAAAGGCAACAAATTGGTTTTAAACCTGTCTCTTATACACATCTGCGAGCCCACG
>WGDF01000042.1 GCA_015493405.1 Flavobacteriaceae bacterium | reverse complement strand
GTTACGGATAATCATACAGATGTTGCTTATGCATATGTCGTTCCGGGCATTACACACATCAATGATATTATAGCCAGAAATAATGAAGGCACTACTGAAATTTATGCTACTGCCGGTGACAGTTATTATGCAGATGCGCATCCATTAACCATTTTAAGCCAAGGTTATCAAGGCGTCTATAAATCAGTTGATAATGGTGTAACTTGGCAACAAGTTACTATGCCGTTAGATCCTAATGGACATGTATTTACCCCTAATGATTTGGAAATAGGTGCAGACAATAAAATATGGCTTACAACGACAAGAAGTATTTTAAATGGCGCAGAAAAAGGTGCTATTTTATCATCTATGGATGGCAATAGCTTTAGTGTAGTTATTCCTGTAGATGGAGTCGGCAGAATGGAATTGGCCGTTTCAAAGTCTAATCCCGGAAAAATGTATTTATTAGCAGTTCAATATGGAGCAACCGGCACCAATCCTGTTATTTTAAAAACTACAGACGGCTTTGCAACTCAGGCTAATTATTCACTTGTGAACAATCCTGTGGACGGTGATTTAAGCGGTTCTGAATTCACTAATGGCCAGTCTTTTTATGACTTAATGATTGGGATCGACCCTAATAATGATGACGTAATTTATGTTGGAGGAATTGATATTTTCAAATCTACAAACGGTGGTGCTTCTTGGACACAAATTTCGTCAGCTTACGGTTCAACCTCATCAAATGATATCCATCCGGATCAACAAGGTATGGCCTTTGGCGATTCACAAAAACTTTTATTTGGAAATGATGGCGGTGTTGCTTATTCGGGAGATGGCGGAGCAACTATAAATCATCGTAATAAGAATTACAATGTAACTCAGTTTTATCATATGGCTGTTGGCCCAACGACAGCCTTTAACGGTGATTATTTTATGGCCGGTGCTCAAGACAATGGTACACAATTGTTTGAAAATGCACCTGCAGGAATCAGCAATTCAATTGAAGCCCAAGGTGGTGATGGTGCCTATTGCTTCTTTGATCAAGATGGTACAGACAAATATAGAATTTCAAATTATGTTTATAATAATAGTATTCAATTATATGATTATGTCAATCACAACACCATAAGTATTAACCAAGAAGGTGGTAGCAATGGAGATTTTATCAACCAAGAAGCTTTAGATTCCAATTTAGATATTCTTTATGCAAATTACAGCACCCGTGGCGCCACAGATAATACATATGTTATAAGAAGATATAGTAATATAAAAAGTAGCGTTTCCAAACAAAATATCGAAGATCCTGAATTGAATAGTTTTCCAACTGCTCTAAAAGTTTCGCCTTATACGACTAATTCTTCAAAATTATTTGTAGGTTTACAAAACAGCAAATTATTGAGAATAGATCATGCCAATAACACACCTAGTTTTACCGATATTACCGGTACTGATTTTGTTGGCAGTATTTCTGATATTGAATTTGGACATTCAGAAAATGAAATTTTTGTAACTATCTTCAATTATGGTGTTAAAAGTATATTTTATACCAATGATGGTGGTACTACTTGGGTAAGCAAAGAGGGAAATTTACCCGACATGCCAGTCAATTGCATAATGCAAAATCCCTTAAATACCAGCGAAGTTATCATAGGAACTGATTTGGGTATATGGGCAACCCCTAATTTTTACGATGCCAATCCTAATTGGTATCCTACATATAATGGTATGACCGATGTCAAAGTAACAGATCTGGAGCTAAGAAATGATAATATGGTTTTTGCATCGACTTTCGGACGCGGTATTTTCTCCGGACAATTCAGTTCTGATGCTACTGCAGTTAATGAAAACAATCTAGTGACAGTCAAAGTCTACCCTAATCCCGCAGTTGAAAAAGTGACTGTAAAATTACCAATGACGTTGAATACGACAGCTTATGTATATGACCTAAGTGGTCGAGAAGTTCTACAACAAGCCGTTAATTCAGATAAATTACAATTTAATGTTGCTAATCTTTCTAAAGGTTACTACTTCGTCAAATTACAAGACGGAAAAATCCGTTATACAGCAAAATTTGTTAAGAAGTAATTTAAAACTTAAACTTAAAAAGACCGCTTTTATAAGGCGGTCTTTCTTATTTTGTCAATGAAGTTACCAGCACTTTTAAGATAATTTGTATCATTT
>WGDF01000041.1 GCA_015493405.1 Flavobacteriaceae bacterium | reverse complement strand
ATGGTCAATATGATAACCCATCAACCGACACCGGATAACTACGGTTGGCACGGCAATCTGCAATCCGGTTATGAAACCAATGGTAACAATTTGGTTTTACGGGCTGATATGTTGTATGCCGCCCAAAAGTTTGACCTTAATATCGATGGCGAACACCGTGATTTCGGTGATTATACCGACGGCACCGGCGTGGTAACCCCTGCCGGATTTAAAACGGATAGCTATTCGGTAAAATTGGGCTACAATCCGTCTAAAAACCAACGTTTGCAAGTCAATTGGCATCAAAAATTCGGTAGTGAGATTAAGCACGCCGGATTGCCGATGGATTCCCCAAAAGACGATAGCTATTTGTTGGGATTGGATTATAAGATTAAAAAATTGTCGGAGAAAGTTAAATATGTACAATTCAAATCTTATTATTCATTTGTTGACCATTTAATGACCAACGGTTACGGTATGAAAACACCGCGTCCGAATTATCCGGGATTGGATGCCCGAACGCCGGTAACTTCCAATACCATGGGTGGTAAACTGGAAGTGGCATTAACCCCGAAAAAGGAATGGCTGATTTATACCGGATTAGATGCCGATATCATCAAACGGGACGGTACCAAAACAGTTATTGTCAATAACAATCTGAATACCGGTGTCCCTTTAAATCCGCCGATGATTAAAAAGATGAAAGTCTGGCAAAATGCTTATATCAATGATTTTGGCGTTTTTGTCGAAGCCAACAGAAAATTGTCCGACCATTATTATCTAACCGCCGGTGTGCGAACCGATTATGTCGTATCGGAAGCCAAAGATCCGGCACAAGGTTTTGTAGCTATTTATGGCAATCAAGGACAAAGAACCGATGTAACTTTCGGTGGAAATGTTGCAGTCAAATACAAAAAGGATGATTACCAATTGCAGTTGGCTGTGGGGCGTGGTACGCGTACGCCGTCGATGTTAGAACGTTACATTTACCGTTTTATCGTAGGCGAAGATAGCCGGGAATATATTGGTAATCCCGATTTAAAGCCCGAATACAACAACCAAGTGGAAGTTTCTGTCCAAAGAAAATGGACAAAATTTCAAGCAGGTGGTAGTATTTTTTATTCCTATTTTCAAGATTACATCACGCCTGTTTTGACACCTGCATTGACGTCATCGGAAGGTAGTTGCGGAGCACCGCCAAAGCCCCCCAAAGTATTTAAAAATGTCGATGCCTATCAATATGGATTTGATTCGTACATTGCTTATCAATTGACAGAGCGTTGGCTCATCAAAGCCGATATGGCATTGACCAAAGCTTACGACATTACTTTGGATGAACCGCTGGCACAAGTGGCACCACCTAATGCGCATCTGGAAGTAAAATATGATACCGGCAAATATTGGGCGGATATTCGCGGCGAATTGGTAGCCACACAAACTGATTATGCCCCGAGTTTCTTGGAAACCGAAACGCCCGGACATAACACTTTCGATTTGCGTTTGGGCTGGAAACCCTACAAAGGGTTGTCAGTAGGTGCTGCGGTACTCAATTTGACCAATGAAGCTTATTATAACCACTTAAACTTTGCTTTTAAAAATGCCGATGACTTAAACGGTCGTCGCATTTTTGAACCCGGACGTAGTTTTAGTGTGTTTTTAAAATACAAATTCTAACTAAACCTGTTAGGTCTTTCAGACCTGATAGGTTTTGAACTAAAATCAATAAAAAGACCTAGCAGGTCGCCAAGACCTATCAGGTCAGACCTGTTAGGTTTTCAAAACCTGATAGGTCTGAAATAGAAAAAGAAAATATAAATAATAATTTTAATCAATTAACTTACTAGACCTAGCAGGTCTTCAAGACCTACTAGGTCAGACCTGATAGGTTTCTAAAACCTGATAGGTCTATCTGGTCGAAACTTGACAAGATTAAAGTAACAGACCTAGCAGGTTTGTTAAACCTACTAGGTCTGGAAAGTAATAAAAGAATAACTAACAATTAAACCAAATTAAAAATGAAAACCATAAATAAAATCACCTATTTACTTATCATAGCCGGTTTATTAAGTATCACGGCTTGCAAAAAGGAAGAAGATAAACCTGTCAATACCCACGACGATGCTTACGGTGATGTAATTACCAAAAAAATGATGATGATGGGTAATGCCAAATATGTCCCCATATTTTTTGCCGGTGCAGAAGGAATCGTGGCAGATGGCAGTAGTGTCAAAGCCCCTGATGGAACCGTTTACGACTTACACGAATTTTGGGCAGGACCGGGACTATTAACCGGCAATGGCAATGTTGGCAATACGATACCCCAAGCCGGCACTTATACGTTTACTTTAAAATTTAGTGACGGTTATGTCAAAACCGTTACCGATGTATTGGAAGGCGAAGATACAACCGTGCCGCAAATTACGGTCAATTACAATGCAAATGCTAATCCGCAAACCATTGATGTGAGCTGGACGCCATCGCCCGAAGCGGATTTTTATTGTATCAAATTGACGGACTTGGATATGGCACACAACAAGCCCTTCTTTAAGAAACCGATGATTGCCAAATCACAAACATCGTTTACCATTACCTTAGATGGTAGTAATGGTTGGATGCGTCCGGTTTCAGAACTGCAAAACGGTACGGATTATTATGTTGTGGTGTCTGCCAAAAAAGTAGAAAGCGGCACACAGGTTACCGGTATGAGCAAGAATTTTGAAGTCAACGGTTGTAATAAAACCACAATAACATATCAACAATAATGTATTAACAATTTAGTTTGATTTTGGTTAATTAAACAGCCATACCGGTTATTTTAAGACGAACCTTTAGCGGTGTTCTCATTTTCTTAATTTTTTCCGGTATGGCTTATCCAAACACCTGCAAAGCAGGCGGGTATTTTTTTGCCAAAATTTGACTAAACAAAGGTAAAATAAATCGAATAAATTATGCAAAACAAATTTATTATAATAGGTGTATTCTTTTTAAGTTTATTGGGGAATGCACAACAAATCAATATTTCAGGCAAAATAACAGACCGTCAAACCCAAGAAGCTCTTATGGGCGTTAATGTGTTTGATCAAACGCAAAATAAAGGAACGGTTACCGATATTACCGGACATTTTTCCTTGACAAACTGTCAACCCAATGATAAAATTATCGTGAGTTTTTTAGGATATAAAAGTTTAGAATTTAAGGCATCGGATGTGCCGGCGGTTATATCTTTAACAGCCAAACCCGACCAACTGGATAAAGTCGTAATTACGGCAGGTGGTGAACGCCAGCGCCGTAAAGATGTCCCGATTTCCATTACGCAGATTTCCGCCAAAGAATTGGAAGAAACCAAACCCATTACTTTGGAAGAAGTCTTAAACAAAACCCCGGGCGTAATGATGGTCGATTTGGGCAACGAACAACATTCCATGTCCATTCGACAACCCATCAGTTACAAAAGTGTGTTCTTGTATTTGGAAGACGGGATTCCCATCCGTGCCACCGGTGTTTTTAACCACAATGCGTTGATTGAAATCAATCATGCCGCTTTAAAAAAGATAGAAATTATCCGCGGACCTTACTCTGCCATTTACGGAAGTGGCGCTATCGGTGGTGCTATCAATTTTATTACCAAAGAGCCATCGGCAACACCGCAATATCAAGTATATGCCATGGGTAACAACGTGGGCTATCGTAAAATCGGGGCGTCCGCTTCGGGCAGTTTTAACAAAACCGGTGTATTTGCCGCTATCGATTACAGTGGCAGACGCAACGGCTATCGCGAACATTCCGATTACGATAAAAAATCAGCATTTGTCAAAATGAACAACCAGTTAAGCAAGAAAACTTATCTGAAAACGGCTATCAATTATATCGACTACAAAACCGATATGACCGGCGGATTGGATAGTTTGTATTTTTACGGACAGGATTATACATCGCAATACCGCTTTACTTACAGAAAAGTGCAAGCTTTGCGGTATTATACGCAATTAATCAGTAATTT
>WGDF01000040.1 GCA_015493405.1 Flavobacteriaceae bacterium | reverse complement strand
ATTTGCCACCACATACCAACGGTTTTGATATTCGCGTAGCAAAACGGGTTCAATCGTATAAGTTTTAGGGATATCTTCAAAAAATGACCGGTATTCAAGTTGTATTTTATGCTGATTTTCAACGGCTTTGATAATATCTTTCAAATATTCAAGTCCATCATTTCGCCGGTCGTTACTGATAGAAATATAGCTACTTGCAATATACTTTTTTTCTCGATGATCTTGTATGATTTGATGAAACAATAAAGATTTGGCAAGATTGTAATAAGTATGATAATCCGGATCGGATGCTTCTTCATCAATATAAAAAAAGTTAGAATCGGAATCTTTACTGCGTTTGGCTTTGATAACCAGTTTGAATTGTTCGTCAATAAAATTTATGATACGCGTAATGGTATTTTTTGAGTGTGGATAATCATTTTCTTTTAAAAATTCCCCATAAGATTTACGGGTATGTTTCGGGCAAGTTTTACAAAGTAAATTATCTATAAGATGAATGGCTTGGTATAACAAAACAAGTATATTTAAGCAAATATAATTGTTTTTGTTGCTGAATTTAAAAAATTGGAAAATAATTTTTATTGGGTCTATTATCTAATTAAAATCCGTAAAGTTTTTGATTTATAAATTATGAAACCTTTTAACACCCGCTTTGATGTAAACGGGTAAAATATTGGTGTAAGGAATAAGCGGACAAGAATAGCGATGACTATAGGCGCAATAGGGATTGTAGGCTTTGTTAAAATCCAAAATAATATAATTTGGTTGTTTGGGCAATCGTAAATCCAGATAACGACCGCCGGCATAAGTGCTGTTGCCATTGGTACGGTCACCAAATGGCGCAAATAGATAATCTTTGTATTTTGGATCTTTGAGTAAAGCTTGATTTTGGTAGATTTCCAAATGACAGATGGTATCGTGTATTTTGAAATAAACATCGCCATATTTGGTGTATTTGGGCTTTCTTTGCGTGCTGGTCGCCATTTCAAAGACTTGCGGGTTTTTATTTTTAACCAAACGCGCTTTGATGCGGTAAGATGGGTCAATTTGAAAAAAAGCCAACGTTTTAAAGTTTTTTAAATCAATTGAATCTAAAGGTGATTCTTTAGGATTTTTAAATTCAGCATTAAGATCTTGCTGGAATTTTATAATGTTTTGGAAATAAGCTCCTTGAGAATTGACAGCGGCTTTGCGCGTGCGACATGATAACAAAACACAAGAACATAATACGATAAGATACATTTTTTTCATCCTTCAATTTTTTTAACCTTCCAATCTTTGTTTACCCATAAACCGATGATTTCATTGACTTCAAAATTCATTTTTTTGACGCGTTTAATTGCTTTTTTCAATTGTTTGAGTTGCACGGCTTTTTTTTCGGGATTACCCGCGCAATCATAATGCGCCACAATAAATATATGTTTGGAGTGGTGTTTGTTGACCGAAATGTCTAAACGATATTTGATGGCTTCTACTAATGCTTTATTTTTGTTTTCGGCTAATATTTTTATGGGACCTGCTTCGGTGATCATATCGGGATAATCAATATCATAATGTTCGATAATCCATTCCAAGACCGGCAATTGGGTGCGGCCGTCCATACAGTTAATGACGCTTGCAAATTTGTCGATTTCTAAATATTTCATCTTTAAACGTTTTAATAGAATAACAAAGTTATGTTTTTTTTGTGAGATGATATTTTTGATTTCTGATGTATAGATCAACTTCATAAAACACTTTGCTCATTAATATTTAAGTTCGGATGCTCTATGCCTGATATCTGATAATCCACTTGCCACTTTACGAGCATTTCCAACCATATAAAAACTTTTAAGTAATTATCGTAAATTTGACACAAAGAATCTCTTTTGTTATGAAGAAAAAAATTATCATCAGCCTTGTTTTTTTATTTATTATAGTAGGTGGTTATCTTGGCTACAAAAGTATGCAATCTGATACCCAACGCAATCTCTTGAGTGTTTTGCCTGAAAATGCAGTTTATATTCTCAAAACCAATGCATTGACGGATGCATGGCAAGAAGTTTCAAAAACTAATATTTGGCACCATTTTATCAAAACCAAGGGATTTGAATATATGCAATCAATTGATACTTTACTCAATAATACATTGCTTGATAACAAAACATCTAAGCTTATTTTTAACAATCGGCCTACGGCTATGGCGGCTTATGTAACGGATGCTGCGGATTATGATTTTGTTTATGTTGTTGATTTACAGCAGTCTGAATATGTCAAAAAGGTTTTACATCAGATTTTAAAATTGAACGGATCGTATAAGATTATTCAATTGTCTTACAACCAAACCAAGCTTTATAAGCTCATAGATAAAGAGAAACCGGACCATACCATTTTTATGACAACGGTTGATAATTTGTTGGTAGCTTCATTCTCATATCCGCTTATTAAAAAAGTTTTAGCTGAAAAAAATCAAGAACATTGGTTCAATCGATCGGATTTTAAAACGCTTGATGATGAATTGGGAAGTGGTCTCGTGCAATACTATCTCAATTATAAAGCATTACCCAAGTTTTTACGTATTTATTTTGCCGATTTGTCACCGGACACGCAAAATTTGATTCAGCAATTGGACTTGACGGGATTTGATATATCGCAGGAGGAGGACCGGATTATGATGGAAGGCGTTACTTTAATAGATTCGGTATCAACATCTTATTTAAATGGATTGACTAACGTTAAACCGGGAAAAATTGATTCCTATGAAGTGGTCAGCAATGAAACGGCTATGTTAACGGCTATTGGATTTAAAAATTTTGACTTGTTTTATCAAAGTTTACTTAACAGTTATACCGGCAAGAGTAAATCTAAAAAAAATGCTTACCGGCAAAAGCTTAAGAAACTTGAGCAGTTTTTTAAAATAGACTTGCAATCTGACTTATTCGATTGGATTGGCCAAGAAATAGATTTGGTCAAAATCCGTTCCAATAGCCGGCAACGACCGGCTGATTTATTATTACTCATTCAAGCTAATGATATGGCCGATGCTCGTAAAGGTTTGGCTCACATCAGTGGACAAATACGCAAGCGTTCGCCTTTCAAATTCAAATCGTATCAATATAAAAATTTCGAAATTAATTATTTACATCAAAAAAGTTTTTTTAAAACCATCTTGGGCAATATGTTTGCCAAAATAGAAAAACCTTATTATACTTTTATTGAGAATTATGTCGTATTCAGCAATTCGGAAGCAGTGCTTAAAAATTTCATCGATGATTATATCACCGGAAATACCTTGTCGCACAATAAGGATTTTATGGATTTTAAAGATGATTTAAGCAATAAAGCCAATATTATGGTGTATTTACAAATGCCCAAATTGTATGATATATTACAGAAATCATTGACGTCAACCGGCCGAAAAGCTTTAGTTGAAAAAAAAGATTTCTTGTTGAGTTTTAGCAGAATAGGTTTGCAATTAATCAGCAAAGATGATTATTTCAAAACTATTTTGATTATGGATCATGACGAAAAAGCCTTACAAAAAGAGCAAGCAGAGCAATTGGCCAAAAAAGTGGATAAAAATATTCATAATACGTATTTTGAAGATTTACAATTTAAAATATTTTTTCCGGATAGCTTACAGGTTGCCGATGGCAAATACAAACAATTATATCCCGATGCTAAAACCGTCAAGGTAGAAGGGCAGGTGAGAGACAACTTACCTTACGGTATATGGCGTGTTTATTATCCGTCAGGGAACTTGAAAAGTGTGGCCAACTATGATGGAGGCGAGGTTACCGGCGATTTTTATGATTATTTTGATAAGAAACCCCGTCAATTAATGGTTCAAGCGCACTATGATCACGATTTGTTAGAGGGTGAATACCTGGAATATTGGGCAAATGGGGCACAAAAAGCCAAATTACACTACAAAGAT
>WGDF01000039.1 GCA_015493405.1 Flavobacteriaceae bacterium | reverse complement strand
CTCGAAGGTGCTATTTTGGCCGGTTGCCCAAAATCGTCATCCTTGAAAGGATTAAAATCCGGATTGACATTTATTTTAGGAAGCGTAGGTGCTTTTTTGGTATATTCATAAGGCAAATCCAAATCGGCACGCCGGTCAAAATCCATAGATGGTGTTAAATTAAATTGTCCTAAACTATGCTTGGCTGCAACTTTTAAAATAGAATAAACGGTTTGTTCATCATCAAACTTTATTTCGGTTTTAGTCGGATGAATATTAACATCAATATGTTGCGGGTCAATTTCAAAAAAAACAAAGTAGGAAGGATAAGATTTCTCTTTAATCAGACCTTCATAAGCCGAGGTTATAGCATGATTGAGATAAGGACTTTTGATAAATCTGTTATTGACAAAGAAATATTGCTCGCCTCTTTTGCGCTTGGCAAATTCGGGCTTACCTATAAATCCTTTTATCTTGATATAGTCTGTTTCTTCTTGAACCGGCACTAATTTTTGAGACATTTTAAGGCCGAATAAATTATTTATCCTTTGCAAGAGATTAGATTTCGGTAAATGATAAACCGTTTGACCGTTGTGTATCAGCGTAAATGTTCGATCGGTATGCGCAAGCGCCAAACGAAAAAATTCATCATTAACATGACGCATTTCAACCTGTATAGACTTTAAAAATTTACGCCGGGCGGGAATATTATAAAATAAATTTTTTACAGCTATCGAAGTTCCTTGTTGCGTTGCTACCGGAATTTGTTTAATGACTTTACTCCCTTCAATAATCATTTCAGTCCCGAGTTCTTGTGCTGCCGTTTTGGTTTTCATTTCGACATGCGCCACCGCGGCAATAGAAGCCAAAGCTTCTCCTCGAAAACCTTTGGTTTGCAAGTGAAACAAATCTTCAGCTTTCCCTATTTTGCTTGTAGCATGGCGTTCAAAAGCCATTCGGGCATCCAATTCATTCATCCCCTGCCCATCATCCACTACTTGAATCAAATTTTTTCCCCCGTCTTTAACAATCAATTTAATGGCATGAGCTCCGGCATCCAAAGCATTCTCCATCAGTTCTTTGACAACTGATGCCGGCCTTTGCACCACTTCTCCGGCTGCAATCTGATTGGCAACGTGATCAGGTAACAATTTGATATGCGAATTTGACATTAAAATAAATTATATTTTCTCAAAAAATAGTAAACAATTAAAACTAAAATACCTAAAATAAGGAAAGTTCTCAGCGTAGCACCCGAAAACAAACCGGGCATGGTCTGTCTGGAAGCTCTTTTGAACTTACCACGCATTCTTTGCTCTGCAGTGGTTGCTTCGTCACTGTATTCTTTTTTTAAATTTTCCAAACGTTCCTTACGCTCATCATAATACCGAGGTGTATAAGAAAATTTCTTGTTTTTTTGAAGTTTAAAAAATGAACTCATAATTTTAGCTTTTTACAAAAATACAAAAAGATAATGGGAGTTTAAATTTAGAAATGATTAAGTTCCCAAAAAAATATGATTTATTTAACTTCAGCCTATAAAAAAAGCCCTGAAATTCAGAGCTTTTTAGAATTCTTTTTTGAATTTTATTATTCTGCTTGAGTAATAAAAATATCGATATTTTTAGCTTCTTTTGATTTGGGATACTTTTCTTTAATTATCGTAAAGTACTGTTTCGCTTTGGCTTTTTCGCTATTTTCCAAAGCTAATTTACCGGCTTTAAAATAATAAAGCGGCGTAGTGTAATCATTATCCGAAGCTTTGGCTGCCTTGACATAATAATCCAACGCATCTTTAGGTTGATCTAATTCTACAAAAGCATCACCTATAGTGCCATAAGCCGTAGGTTGTAAAATATCATCATCGGCATGAAACTTAGATAGAAATGAAACCGCTTTTTTAAAATCACCGTTTTTGTAATAAATCATTCCGAGGTAATAGTTGGAAAGATCACCGGCTTTAGTGCCACTGAATTTGTCATTGATTTGCAGAAAGCCGTATTTGCCGTCAGCGCCGTTGAGAGCCTTATCAAAATCTGCTTTCATATCTTTAGCATCCTTCTCATTGATTCCTTTATCAAAATATTGTTGTGCACTTGCCAAATTGTTAATAGCTTCTTGCTCTTTAGGGATTTTAACATTTTGATCATACCACATATAACCGGCAACCAAAATAATAATAGCCGCTAATCCGGCAAAAATCCATTTTTGATTTTTTTCTAAAAATTTTTCTAATTTGGAAGCTCCTTCATCTAAGGACGTAAACACTTCCGCGGTGGTACTTTCTTTAGATAAATAATCTAAATCATTACGAGAAACTTTTTCCTTTTTATATCCTTTCTTTTTATAGGTTGCCATAATAATATTTCTTTTTAAGTGACTGCAAAGATAACTTATTAGTTTCAAAAATTAAAATTAATTTACATAAGATTTGAGCCCAAAAGTGTCTTTAAAGAGAAAAAATTAAACAAAATCCGGCAATAAAGCCAATCCTTCAAGTGTCAGGTTCGGATTAACATAGTTAATTTGAGGTAATTTGTGTTTTAAAACATGAACCAAACCGCCTGTAACCAAAACTTTATATGATGCACCTAATTCTTTTTTAATGCGTTCAATCATATAAGACACTAAACCGATATAACCTAAAAGCACACCATTTTGAATGGCCGTTTCAGTATTGATGCCTAAAGGCTTGTCCGGCAAAACAAGCGGCACCCGATCTAACTGTGAGGTTTTGTCTCCTAAAGCATTCATAGCGGTCTTTAGACCCGGCGCAATATTAACACCCAAGATTTCGCCCTTATGATTGAGAGCCGTAAACGTTAAAGCCGTTCCAAAATCAACAATAATAAGATCTTCCTTGTAAATATGATATGCCGCCAAGGCATTGGCGACCAAATCACTCCCGATTTCATCATGGCGTGGAATTTTAATATTCAAACGGACAAAAAAAGACATATCAAGCACCAATAAAGGCGCGTGATTAAATTTGTTTAAAAGATTTTCAAATTTATCTTTCAGCTCAGGAACCACAGAACTCAATATTTTGTAATGAATATCTTCCGGATCAATACCCAATTCCCAGAGCGCATTATTCAATTTGATACTGTAATCATAAGCTAATGCTTTCTTGTCTGTCGCAAAACGCCATATTTGCAGCCATTCCGCTTTCTTTTTTAACCCAATGACTACATTGGTATTACCTATATCTACGACTAATTTCATTTTCTTTTATAAGGAATTTCTAGAATAACTTTGGTACCTGCCGGTGCACCTCTGTCATCGAATAAATCTTCAAATATAATGTGATATTTGGCAGAAAAATTTTTAGAAAAATATTGCAACCGTTCTTCGGACAGCTTTATGCCTACAGATTTTCGTTTAAAGGTACGTGCCTTTTTTATCTGAGCTGCCCTTTCTCTCCCAATCCCATTATCTATAATTTCGATAATAAAAACTTGAGCATTCTTTGGAAAAATATTAATCGTTAATCTCTTATCTCCTTTCTTAGGCGAAAGCCCATGCCATAAGGCATTTTCGATAAAAGGTTGGGTTAAAAGCGGCGGAATCTTAATTTTGCCCAAATCCAAATTTTCTGCAATATTAATTTCGAATTTGATTTTATCCGAAAATCTGGTATTTTCTATAGAAACATACATTTTCAGCGTTTCTATTTCTTCTTTCAGGCTCGTTTCTTTATCAATTGTAGATTGCAAAATGGTCCTAACCAATTTTGAAAAAGTGCTTAAATAAATAACCGCTTCCTTAGGCTTTTGATTGATAATAAACATCTTCAAAGAATTGAGCGAATTAAAAATAAAATGAGGGTTCATACGTGCCCGCAATAAATTTTGTTCCAAATTCATCAATTTTCTATCATTGTTTAATTGGTATTGTTTATAAAAAATACTGCCTAAAATAAGAATAAAAAGCATTAACAATAAACTGTAATAAAATGATTTCTTGGTGCGACTTAATTTCTGTTTAACCATTTTATTTTCTGCACCAAGTGCCGTCATTTTTTCTTTATTCTCTAATTTTATTTGCTTGATAATAACATCAGCAACCAACTGGCGGTTTTTTTCATTTAAGATTTCATTTTGTTTTTCATTATATTTTTTATGCAGAAACAAGGCTTCTTCATAATTGCCCTGTTTTTCTTTTAAAATGGAATATTCTTTGTAAGCCTCTTGTGCAACGGAAGGAATCTTTTTATCCAAAGCAATAGCCAGGCCTTTAATCAGAAATTTTTCTGCCTGCTTGTAATCTTTATTCTGCAGATAAACCTTGCCCAAATTGACATCAATATCTGCCATATAATATGCATCTCCTAAAGATTTAGCCAATTCCAAATTAGGCTTCATCGTGGCCAAGGCTTGTTTCACCTTTCCTTGTTTTAAATATAAATTGCCAATACTGGTATTACAGATAATTTTGCCAACTTTAGAATGAATCTGCTGATTATATGCC
>WGDF01000038.1 GCA_015493405.1 Flavobacteriaceae bacterium | reverse complement strand
GTTATCCCGACCCAAATCAATAAAATCACTTGTAGCGCTCTGATATTCCCAATAACTTTGGAAATCCGGGAAAACCCCAAAGCACCGACTATTCCAACCAATTGAATCACCAAAATAGTCGCGATAAGTTTACCGGAATCCAGCTGCAATTCCTTACTGCCAAATAATCCGGCCACGTAAAAAATGGTTTGCGCCGCCAAGCTATATAAGAAAAAAGCGACTAAAAAACGTTTTAAAGTAGGATAATGCAAAAGCTGATGAAAAACTGTCTTAAGTTCGGTATACCCCTTAAACAAATAGCCTTTGCGTTTAGGCGGTTTGACGTTGTAAACATTGTCCGGCAAGACATAAAAGGTATATTGTGAGAATAAAATCCACCAAATACCGACACTTAAAAATGAAATACGAGCCGGCAAAGTTCCATCGGAAATTCCAAACCAATCGGGATGTAAAATCATAATTAAATTAAATATCATCAATAAAACCGAACCTACATAACCATACGCAAAGCCCATCGCACTAACTTTATCTTGCTGCTCATACTCGGCAATTTCGGGCAAAAACGCATTGTAAAAAACCAAACTACCCCAAAATCCGATACTGGCCAATACACTAAATGTCAATCCGAGCCAAACCGTTTCCGGCCCTTTAAAAAAGAATAACATCATCGTCGAAATAGAACCCAAATAAGTATAAAATTGCATGAATTTTTTCTTATTGCCACTGTAATCGGCAATTGAAGACAATATGGGTGATAAAAAAGCGACAATTAAAAAAGAAAAAGCCAATGCATAACTGTAAAGCTCTGTGTTTTTAAAATTCATCCCTACAAAATGCAAGGTGTCATCGCCGTTTCTATTGGTTACCTTCTCAAAGAAAATAGGGAAAATAGCCGAACTGATGACCAAGGCATAAGCAGAGTTGGCCCAGTCATAAAATGCCCAAGCCCGAATCAGTCTTTTGTCGCCCTTTTTAATTTTCATCATAAAATAAAATCCCTGAAGCATTTCATTCAGGGATTTCAAAGATAATATTTTTAGTTTAAAGTTTCCTACATTAATATTAATGCATATTTAAGTGAAAAAATTTTTATTTATCAAAAATAACACCGTATTGCTTCGCTATACGTTTGGCATTTGGCGCCCATTTGCGCAAATTGTTCATACGTCTTTGATTCGAAGGGTGTGTGCTTAATATTTCAGGCGGTTGCTGTCCACCCATTTTACTCATTTTCACCCATACATCAACAGCTTCATCAGGATTATAACCGGCTATTGCCATTAAAATCTGTCCCATTTTATCGGCTTCAGCCTCATGTTTGCGACTAAAAGGCAACATCACACCAAGTTGTGAACCGTAACCATAAATAGCCATCCATTTTTTTTGATCCTCGGGTTTTGATTTGCTGGTCGCCAGCATGGTTAATACAGCGCCCAATTGTTGGCCATAAGCCATACTCATTCGTTCAGCACCATGATTGGCCAAAGCATGCGAAATTTCGTGTCCCATAACAGCAGCTATCTCGCCATCGGTTGTAGTCACTTTGAGCAATCCCGTGTAATAAACAATTTTACCGCCCGGCATACAAAACGCATTCATTTGCGGGTCATCCACCAAATTAACCTCCCATTTATAGCCAGCTAAATCTTTTTCCCAACCATTTCGCTTGTAATACTGTTCTACTGCTTGAATGAGACGTTTCCCGATTCTATTGATTCTTTCCGTTTGTGTTTGATCTTGTGAAACCTTATGCTCTTGCAGAAAACCATTATATTGAGCAAATGATGCCGGAAAGATTTGTGAATTTGGCACCATATTAAATTGTTTCCTACCGGTCATTTTAACCGTAGAACAAGAAATTATTGCTGCCATAAATAACAATGCAATAATAATTTTATTCATTTTTTTCATCTTGTTAATATTTATATCACAAAAATAATAAAAAATTAGGAATAAATTTTATTAATGCGAATGCGACATCAAAACAATTTACCGAAAGAAAATTAGAGATTTAAGTTCATCTCTTCAAAAATACATTCAAATTGTAAACGTAATTTATATCGCGCGCACTTTAATCTGTTGTTTTACCGCTTGAGCAATTATTTTTACGCCTTCATCAATTTGATTTTTAGCCATGTTTGAATAGGCTAAACGCATATGATTCTTATTTTGAGCAGCCGGATCAAAAGTCCGCCCTGTAACAAAAACAGCACCATTTTTAATACTATCCCTAACAATATCAGCAGCATCGACACCTAGTGGCAATTTTAACCAATAATAAAAGCCGCCTTGGGGTTCGTGCCAAGTCACCTCCACAGGCATATATTTTAACAAAGCCTGTTGCATTATTTTTTTTCGTTCAGCATATTCCTTTCTGATTTTCTCCAAATAAGAAACCAAATAACCTTTCTGTAAAAATTCATTAGCAATAACCTGCGTAAAAGTCGGGCTGCAAGCATCAATACTTT
>WGDF01000037.1 GCA_015493405.1 Flavobacteriaceae bacterium | reverse complement strand
GTATAAGCCGCATACAAACGGGCTAATCTCGATTTAATTCCCATTGGATATTTTTATAATTTGAAGTTGATAAAATCAGTGGGATTAACCGTCGTATCTTTAATCCAAAGTTCAAAGTGCAAATGGGGGCCGGTTGTTTTTTTTCCGGTATTGCCCGAGAGGGCTATAGCTTCCCCCGCTTGGACCAAATCACCGGTTTGGCGCAGCAGTTTTTTGTTGTGTTTATAGATAGAAACAACATTGTGCGGATGCTTTATTATAATCGTATTGCCGGTATCGGGAGACCAATCTGCAAAAATAACACGGCCGGGGGCAATACTTTTAATGGCTTGTCCTTGATCTAGAGCAATATCAACGCCAAAATGCTTTTTCGCAGGATTAAATTCATTTACAATGATACCTTTTACCGGAGGTGTAAAATCGTATGTCAAGGTGTTTTTTTCTTGATTTACTTTGAAGCGTTCTCGATCGGCCACTTCTTTGCGTAAAATGGAATCAATTTTTGCGGGCGCTAATTTTAGTGTATCCGGATTAAAATTTGTTTGATTATAACGTTTTGAAAAAGAGTCTATGCTGATCTCATTATTCAATACTTTTTTGAGTTCATTCAGGTAGTATGAATTCAAACTCAATGCTTTTTCCAATGAATCTGTTTTGAGTTTCAAATGCAGTGCTTCTTTTCTTAATCCCGGAGCCGTATAACCTGGAATATAAGTCTTTATAGGGGTGAAAGCTATTAAAACAGTGGTCAATAAAATTAGAAAAAAAGCGAATAATCCGGTAAAAACAAATACGTTAAGCCTGTTGAGTTTGAAACTTAATTTTTCTTCGTAGGTGTCATCATTGATAATCAGAATACGGTAATGATAAGTTAGTTTTTTAAGTAAACCTTTTGATTTTTTCTTAGAGCTGGACATCTCAAATATTTTTGTAAAAATACAAAATTTGTTTTTTGTAGTTATAAAAAAAGACTGCCGAAATGACAGTCTTTAATAGAATTGTATTCTTTAGTGCTAAATTTATTCTGCCGGAGCGGTTTCTTCTGTTTTTGCTTCTTCAGTTGGTGCTACTTCTGTTGTTTTCATAGCAGCTCGTGACATCTTAACTTGAACCACAACAACATTATCAGGGTGCATCAATTTATATTTGTCGTTTCTGAGTTCAGAGACATAAACTTTATCGCCGATATCCAATTTATTGATATCAACAACTACAGCATCGGGCAAATTAGCGGGTAATGCACGAACTTTTAATTTCTTCATGGTCAAACTCAAAGCACCACCTTTAATAATACCGGGGGCAACACCTTCTGTTTTGACAGGAACCAAAACTGTGATTTCTTTGTCTTGAAACAATCTGTAAAAATCGACATGTAAAATTTTGTCAGAAACAGGATGAAATTGAATATCTTGCATAATGGCTTCGTGTTTTGAGCCATCTTCTAATTCAATCACTACGGTATGCGTTTCCGGAGTGTAAACCAAGTTTTTGAACGCGCGTTCATCTGCTGAAAAATGTAAGGGTTCGCCACCTCCGTATAAAACGCAAGGGACACGTCCAGCATTACGTAGGGCTTTGGTTGCGGCTTTGCCCACGCTTTCTCTTTTTGAGCCTTTAATTGTTAATGATTTCATTACTTTTTTGTTTTTAAATTATTTATTTTTAATAAAGTTCTATTAGTTCGCTCTGTCATCACATAATAAATTTTGAACTGATTGATTTATGGACATGAACATTATGCATGACATCGGCAAATAGAGGGGCGCAAGTTAGGACTTTTATTTTTTTTGACAAAATTTTTCTTGGAATAGAATCTGTAACCACTAACTCAATAATTTCCGAATTGGCAATACGCTCTTGTGCATTATCAGATAAGAGTGCATGCGTACAGACAGCACGGACACTTTTGGCCCCTTTTTCTTTCATTAATTGAGCCGCTTTGACTAAAGTACCGCCGGTATCAATTATGTCATCTACTAAAATAACATTTTTACCACGAACATCGCCTATGAGCTCCATACTGCCGATAACATTGGCTCTTTTGCGTTGTTTGTAACAAATAACCACATCACTTTTAAGAAATTTTGAATAGGCATATGCTCGTTTGGAGCCGCCCATATCAGGCGATGCAATGACTAAATTGTCTAAATTGAGTTTTTGAATATGTGGCACAAAAATAGTGCTTGAATAGAGATGATCTACCGGAATTTCAAAAAAACCTTGAATGGGATCAGCATGCAAGTCCATCGTAATGACACGGGAAGCACCGGCAGCTTCAAGCATATTAGCGACTAACTTGGCTGCAATAGGCACGCGTGGTTCATCTTTACGTTCTTGTCTTGCCCAGCCGAAATAAGGAATAACAACATCAATGAACTCGGCAGAGGCACGCTTGGCGGCGTCTATCATTAATAATATTTCCATTAAATTGTCAGAGGGAGAAAAAGTAGAGCCTATGATAAATACACGCTTACCTCGGATAGATTCTTTGTAAGAAGGTTTGAATTCGCCGTCTTTAAATCTTTGCAATTCTATCTGACCTAAAGGCACATCAAGCGCTCCAGCTATTTTTTTGGCTAAATCTTTACTTTGGGAACTGGCAAAAATTTTAGCTTCTTTAAATTTTTTTGAGGACATTTTACCGATTTAAGAGTTATACAAAGATAATTCTTTGTTTGATAGAATGTTTAAAATAAACTGAAAATCTTTACAT
>WGDF01000036.1 GCA_015493405.1 Flavobacteriaceae bacterium | reverse complement strand
TTAGTTTCAAGCAACTGAAACAAATCAGTTTTTTGCAACATCCTAAAGATGCTTTAGCCATTTTTAAACCGAAAAATGAGATGCAATTACCCCAAAAAGGGCTGGTTTTGGCTTTAGACGGTTTGCAAGATCCGGGTAATTTGGGAACGATTATCAGAACAGCCGACTGGTTTGGTGTGCAACATATTGTATGTTCCAAAAATACGGTGGATTGTTATAACCCTAAAGTGGTGCAAGCTACGATGGGCGCTTTGGCTCATGTCCGTGTATTATATACCGATTTAAATCAATTTTTACAACAAACACCCTTGCCGGTTTTCGGCACTTTCTTACAAGGTGATAATCTCTTCCAAACGGAGTTGCCCGACCAAGCTGTCATTGTTATTGGCAATGAAGGAAATGGTATCGGCAAGCCGATTTCCGATTTAATCACACAAAGAATTACCATTCCAAAAGCGGCCGGAGCTTTGGCTGAAAGTTTGAATGCTTCCGTTGCAACCGCAGTGGTTTTAAGTGCATTTTGCCTTAAATCATAGAATTAGGCTCTAGGAAAAGTGATGATTGCTTTGACACCATGGTCATTTTTAATCTCAAATGTTCCGTTTAACTGTTGGGCTAATAAAGGCATAATACTCAATCCGAAACTGTCCAGTTTCTTGAGATCTAAATCTTTAGGCAGCCCTTTACCATTGTCCGATAATATAAGTTTGTAATTTTTGCCTTGTGTTTTTAAATCCATTTTGATGACACCATTTTGTGCTTTGTCAAAGGCATATTTAAAAGAATTGGTCAAAAACTCATTGACAATCAGTCCAATAGGAAATGATGTGTTAACGTCTAATTTTAAATTTTGAGGAATATCATTCTCAATCTTTACTTTTTCTTGCCCAAAGGAGGCTTTAATGGACTGACCTATATGATCCAAATAGGTTTTTAAATTCAGGTTGGTGACATCTTTATTTTGATACAATTGTCGGTGGATTTCATTGATGCTGTTAATTCTGTTTTGTAACTCTGCCAATTTTTGATGAATGCCCTTATCTTCAAATTCATCTTTTATATCTTCAATCAGGGCATCGATGATGGCCAAATTATTTTTGATACGATGGTGCAAATCTTTTTGCAAATGTTCAATCATTTCCTTTTGTTGCTTGTTTCGACGGTAATAAAAGGCGAAAATTCCCAGCCCAATCAGGGTTACTCCAAATCCGGCTGACAAATAAGTATTGCGTTTGCTTTCGCGGGCCAACAACAATTGTTGTTGCGCTTTTTCAGCTTTCAGCTTTAAATTTTCTTTTTCTTTCTTAGCCGTTTGATAACGGGTTTCGACTTCGGCTATTTTACTGTTGCGTTGCGATTTTAAAATGGAATCATTGAGTTTTTTCAATTTCTCTAAATAAGTCAAGGCTTCGCCGTAATTTTTTTGATGTTTGTTGACGGCAAATAAACTCTTATATAGAGACAATTTGATTTCATAATTTTGAATGCTGCGGTCTTGTTTGAGTTTGTTTAATATTTTTTCAGCCTTATTGTAGGCGCCGAAATGCACATAAATGTCGGCCAGAGTGGCTTTAGCGGCATCTTCACCCAGTTTAAAACCAACGCTTGAAGCTATAGCTAAAGCTTTTTGAGCTTCTTTCACCGCTTCTTGTTGTTGGCCTTTTTTTAAATAGATACCGGCATTATTGTTGTGTAAATCAAACTGATACATTTTGTTTTGTGTCGCATCAAAATATTTTAGAGCTTTTTGATTGGCTTTTAAAGCCTGATCCAATTTGTGCCATCGCGCATATAACATACCTAAGGCATGATAGTTGACATAGACATAATCTTTGGTTTGAATATGAACGGAATCTTGAAGTGCTTTCTTAAAATAACTCTCGCTTTTCTTGAATTGTTCCAATTGCATATAAGTATATCCAATATTATAATTGACCTTACTTTTTTGAATCGGATCTTTTATTTTTTCGACAAATTTGGCTTGTTTTAAAAAATATTTAAGGGCTTCATTCGGTTGATTTAATCGATTATATGCAGCCCCGATATTGCCATAAATGGTTCCTATTTTATGACCTTCGGGATGTGCCTCATACAATTTGACTGCTTTTTTATAAATGGCGATGGCTTGTTTGGTTCGGTCAAAATCATAATAAGACCGTCCCAATTGATTATAATCTAAAATCATATCGCCATAATGTTGCAGACTGTCATCTATTTTCAGTGCTATTTCGGCGTTTTTTTTAGCTTTTTCAAAATTGTGGGCTCGTAAACCGGCTTCCGCCATATATCGATAAGCCTCCGTTATGACTTCCGGTTTATTGAGTTTTTGAGCCACAACCACTATCTTTTGATTGTTTTCGGCCAGTTTGTCAGGAGATAAATTGAGCAGATATTGGTTTTTTTCCAATAAAATTTTGAGCACTTCTTGCGGTTTTTTTGTGTTTTTTAAAGCCTGATTCAAGCTATCAAGGGGTGATGGCTGCGCAAAAGACGATATTATATTGAAGGTGAATATGAGAATAAGCACTAAAGGTTTCATAAGCTGAGTTTGTTGTCGCCCTAAAGTTAATAAAATTTGGTTTAGCAGGCTTTCTATTCGGATTTAAATAGCACAAAAAATCTTATTTAAAATAATTCCAAATTAAGAAAAATGTGCTATTTTTGGCAAATCAAATATAAGGGGTCATGAAGATTACAAAGGATACCAAAATTTCAAAGATTTTAAAGGAAAATCCTGAAGCTATTGAGGTCATTGCCCGCATTAATACCAACTTCAAGAAACTTCAAAATCCAATTTTGAGACGGAGTTTGGCGACCAGAGTATCGGTTGAAGATGCGGCTCGAATTGGTAAAGTTTCCATTAATGCGTTTTTAAAAGCTTTGGAAAAGATTGGATTTGAAGTTGACTTGGTTCCTGAACATTACAAGGAAAGTCGGAATTTGGATATTTTGCCCCCGGATTTCAGTCATAAAGATATAGTTACTTTGGATGTTAGACCGATTATAGCTGAGGGTAAGGATCCATTTGGTTATATCAATAAAGTTGCCAAAACCATTAAACCGGATCAAGTTCTATTGATTATTAATGACTTTGAACCTATACCATTGATTGAATATTTAATCGGTAAAAACTTTGTGCATTGGATGACACAAGATGAAGCCGGAAATTATCTGACTTATTTTAAACTTAATTGTAAAAAATTGGGGTTCTTGCAGCGCCTCGTCGGTAAAAAATCCGTGCCTTGTCGTTTCCATGATGTTCAACCTAAAAACGACAAACCTAAGGCTAATAAAAAGCATGATAAAATTTCAGAAGAACCTCAAACAGCTGATTTTGAAGAAATCAAAAAACAATATGAAGGTCGGATGAAAGAAATTGATGTGCGCCATTTGGAAATGCCGATGCCGATGCAAACAATTTTAGAAAATATTGAAAATCTACCCGAAAATCAAGCGCTTTTTGTACACCACAAACGCGTGCCACAATTTTTAATTCCCGAGTTGAAAAAGCGAAATTTCAAATATGTTACGCAAGAAATCAATCCGGACTATACTTATTTAATTGTTTATAAAAATAAGAAAAACAACTAGTTATGGCTAAAAATTTACACACGGATAATGCGCCTAGTATCAGTACCGTTAAACCGCATTTTTTATTTGCGGCTATCGGTTTTTTGGTTTTGGGTATTTTAATGGTCTTGTCATCTCAGC
>WGDF01000035.1 GCA_015493405.1 Flavobacteriaceae bacterium | reverse complement strand
GCTCTCTAATGGTACGCACCATACGGGCCAAGCCCACGCCAAATTGTTGAGAGAGTTGCTCTCCAACTGTTTTTACCCGACGATTAGACAGGTGATCAATATCATCTACTTCGGTTTTCGAATTGATTAATTCGATTAATTGTTTGGTAATAGTGATGATATCTTCACGGGTCAGAACTTGCATATCCAAAGGAATATCCAAGCCCAATTTTTTGTTAATTCGGTAACGACCGACTTCCCCTAAACTGTAACGTTGATCGGAGAAAAATAATTTATCGATAATTCCACGGGCGGTTTCATTATCCGGTGGTTCAGCATTACGCAATAATCTATATATATAATCAACAGCCTCGTTTTCCGAGTTGGTTGAATCTTTTTGTAAGGTGTGATAAATAATAGCAAAGTCAGATTGTGAAATATCTTCTTTGTGCAATAAAACCGTTTTTGAACCGGAATCTAAAATATCTTGAATATGGTCTTTCTCAATAACGGTATCACGGTCTAAAATAATTTCATTTCGTTCAATGGATACTACTTCACCGGTATCTTCATCGACAAAATCTTCATGCCAAGTTTTAAGTAAACGAGCAGCCAATTTTCGACCTACAATTTTTTTAAGGCCGGTTTTGCTTACCTTGACTTCATCCGCTAAGTCAAAAATTTCAAGGATATCCTTGTCGCGTTCATAACCGATGGCTCTCAAGAGCGTTGTTATGGGTAATTTCTTTTTACGATCGATGTAGGCATACATCACATTGTTAATGTCAGTTGCAAACTCAATCCAAGATCCTTTAAAAGGAATAATTCGGGCGGAATATAATTTGGTGCCGTTGGTATGCATTGATTGTCCGAAAAACACACCCGGAGAACGGTGTAATTGGGATACAATCACCCGTTCGGCGCCATTGATAACAAATGTGCCTCGAGGCGTCATGTAAGGAATATTGCCCAAATATACATCTTGCACAACAGTTTCAAACTCTTCATGTTCAGGATCGTTACATTCGAGTTTTAAACGGGCTTTGAGTGGGACACTATAAGTTAAACCACGTTCAATACATTCATGAATAGAATAGCGGGGCGGATCGACAAAATAATCTAAAAAAGACAATTCGAACTGATTGCGTGTGTCGCTAACAGGGAAATTGTCTTGAAATGTTTTGTATAAGCCTTCGTGATTACGATTTTCGGGTTTCGTTTCCAATTGAAAAAAATCTTGAAAAGATTTCAACTGAATGGCTAACAGATCCGGATATTCCGGAATATTCTTAACAGAAGAGAAATTAATTCTGGTATTGATATCTGTCGTGGGGAGGTCTTTTGTATTATTTGTCATATTAGTAGGACAAAATTAAAGGTTATCAAATAATTAAAACAGCTGAAAATCAGCGCGTCAAGTGCTTTGCATAATTTATATGCAAAATGGTTTAGGTCTGTCCCGATGTCTATTGGGAAGACCTAAACCAAAAAATAATCTATGTTAGAACTACTTCAGCTCTACTTCAGCTCCGGCTTCTTCTAAAGATTTTTTGATGCCTTCGGCTTCGTCTTTAGAAACGCCTTCTTTTACAGGAGCGGGTGCGCTGTCAACAACGCCTTTAGCTTCTTTCAAACCTAAACCGGTCAATTCTTTTACTAATTTAACTACTGCTAATTTAGATGAACCGGGGGCTTTAAGAATAACGTCGAATTCTGTTTGTTCTTCAGCGGCTTCGTCAGCACCACCTGCTGCTGGTCCTGCTACTGCTACTGCAGCGGCTGCTGGTTCTATGCCGTATTCTTCTTTCATAATATCGGCTAATTCGTTAACTTCTTTAACGGTTAAGTTAACCAATTGTTCTGCTAATGCTTTTAAATCTGCCATTTTCTATCGTTTTTATTGTTTAATTTATTTATTATATAATTTGTTTTATTCAGACTTCTCTGATAGTGTTTTGAGGATACCTGCCAATTTTCCGCCACCTGATTTAAGGGCTGAAATAACATTTTTAGCAGGTGATTGCAATAAGCCAATCAATTCGCCTAATAATTCTTCTTTAGACTTGATATTGATTAATGTATCTATTTGATCATCACCGACATAGACTGATTCTTCAATCCAAGCCCCTTTTAAAACAGGTTTTTCCGAACCTTTTCTAAATTTTTTGATAATTTTAGCCGGTTGATTTCCGACATTAGATAACATTAGAGCCGAATTGCCTGTTAACACTTCTTTTAATTCCCCAAATGGTTTATCAGATTGGTCCATAGCTTGTTGCAACATCGTATTTTTAACCACTTGCAATTTGATATCACTACCATAGCAAGCACGTCTTAAATCGGATGTAATTTGGGCATTCAGACCTAAAATATCTACGATATAAATTACTTTATACTCGGAGAGTTTTTGGGTTAATTCTTCTATTAATTGAGCTTTTTGTTCTCTTGTTCTCATTGTTTGATTTTTTGGGTCTTAATTAGACACTTTTAGGATCTACTTTTATACCGGGGCTCATCGTAGAAGACAGGTTCACACTTTTCATATAGGTTCCTTTGGCTGCTGAGGGCTTTAACTTATTTAAAGTAGTCAACAACTCTGCGGCGTTATCTTTCAATTTATCGGCAGAAAATGATTTCTTTCCGATAGCAGCGTGAACTATTCCGGTTTTATCGACTTTAAAATCAATTTTACCGGCTTTTACTTCTTTAACCGCTTTGCCGACTTCCATCGTTACTGTTCCGGTTTTAGGATTGGGCATCAAGCCACGGGGGCCTAAAACTCGTCCTAAAGGTCCTAATTTTCTCATAACACTAGGCATGGTAATAATTACGTCAACGTCTGTCCAACCACCTTTGATTTTTTCAAGATAGTCATCTAAACCGACATAATCAGCACCGGCTGCTTTTGCTTCTTCTTCTTTATCGGGAGTAACCAAAGCCAAGACTATTTTGTCTTTACCGGTTCCGTGAGGGAGTGTTACAACGCCTCTAACCATTTGGTTGGCTTTTCTGGGGTCAACCCCTAATCTTACAGCAATATCAACAGATTCGTCAAACTTAGCGCCGGGAATTTCCTTTACTAATTTTGTTGCTTCTTCTAAAGTATAAACTTTATTTTTATCTATTTTTGATAATGCTTCTCTTCTTTTTTTGCTTAATCTTGCCATTTTCTAAAATCGTTTTTTAATTAAAAGGATTTTCACCATCAACAGTTAATCCCATTGATCTTGCGGTACCTGCGACCATACGCATAGCCGATTCAACACTAAAAGCATTTAAATCGGGCATTTTGTCTTCTGCAATTTGTTTCACTTGTTCCCAAGTCACACTGCCTACTTTGTTTCGGTTTGGTTCGCCGGATCCTTTTTTGATTTTAGCCGCTTCCAATAACTGGACGGCAGCGGGTGGCGTTTTAACGACAAAATCAAAAGATTTGTCTTTATAAACATTAATTGCCACGGGTAATACTTTACCCGGTTTATCTTGTGTTCTGGCATTGAATTGTTTGCAGAACTCCATGATGTTAACACCTGCGGCACCTAATGCGGGTCCAACCGGTGGCGAAGGATTCGCTTGACCTCCCCGAATTTGTAATTTAATTACTTTACTTACTTCTTTTGCCATTTTACTTTTTGTTTTTTACAAAAAACTATTATTTTGGAAGCTTAATAGTTTAATATGCGTAACAGTTTATATTTTTTTTACTTCAAAATAACCCAATTCCAATGGTGTTTTTCTTCCAAAGAATTTAACCATAACAATTACTTTTTTACGATCTTTGTTGACTTCTTCAATCACACCTTCAAAACCTTTAAAAGGTCCATCCGTTACCGTAACGGCATCCCCTACATTATAAGGAATGATAATTTGATCGGCATTCATTGCCATTTCATCAATTTTTCCTAAGATTCTATTGACTTCTTTTTTGCTCAATGGCATCGGATCACCTCCTTTAACCCCACTGAGGTATCCCATTACACCCGGTATGGATTTAATCACATGAGGCAGTTCACCAGAAAGGTTTGCTTCCATATAAATATAACCGGGAAAAAGTGTTTTATCTTTTTGAATACGTTTTCCGTTTCTAATTTGCACTACTTTTTCGGTAGGCACCAAAATCTCCCCAACATAATCTTGTAAGCCATTACGTTGGATTTCGTTCTCCATGAGCTTTTGTATTTTGGCTTCCTTGCCACTAACGACTTTAATGACATACCATTTTTTAACTTGTTCACTCATGAATATTAGCTTTTAATAAGCTTGTAGTAAGCTTGTAGGAAAGTTCTGAATACATAATCGACCAAGGCAATAAAAATAGAGAAAATTGCAGAAAAGACAGCTACAACGATTGTCATTCTATAAACTTCATCCCATTTGGGCCAGACGACGTGTTTGGTTAACTCTTCGTATGCGCCTTTTATATATTCAACAAAACCTTTAAACATTGTTTCAATTTTAAAATTAAAATATTTTTGCACGGGCAGAGAGACTCGAACTCCCGACACCTGGTTTTGGAGACCAGTGCTCTACCAACTGAGCTACGCCCGTTAATGAAAGATACCAAAAATCAGTATCCTAATTTACAGAGAATTTGAAGCCCAATATTGGGCTTCAAATTTCTAAATATATTTTTGACTGTTAGTTAGTCTAAAATTTCAGTTACCTGACCGGCACCTACGGTTCTACCACCTTCACGGATAGCAAAACGTAAACCTTTGTTGATTGCTACAGGGTAGATCAATTCAACTTCGATTGTTAAGTTATCACCGGGCAATACCATTTCAACACCTTCGGGCAAATGAATTTCACCTGTAGCGTCTGTTGTTCTTAAATAGAACTGAGGACGGTAGTTGTTATGAAACGGCGTATGACGACCACCTTCTTCTTTTTTCAAGATATAAACTTCAGCTTTGAATTTTTTATGAGGTGTAATCGTTCCGGGAGCGGCAATTACCATACCACGACGGATTTGGTTTTTATCAATACCACGTAACAACAAACCTACGTTATCACCGGCTTCACCACGATCTAAAATTTTACGGAACATTTCAACTCCGGTTACAACTGAAGTCAATTTTTCATCACTAATTCCTAAAATTTCAACAGGATCTCCGGTATTAACAACACCGGTTTCAATACGTCCGGTAGCTACTGTTCCACGTCCGGTAATAGAGAAGACATCTTCAACAGGCATTAAGAAAGGCTTATCAGTATCTCTTTTAGGTTCGGGAATCCATTCATCAACAGCATCCATTAATTCTTCAATGGTTTTAACCCATTTTTCATCGCCATTCAAACCACCTAAAGCAGAGCCTTGAATAACAGGAGTTTCATCACCGTCATATTCGTAGAAACTCAATAAGTCACGAATTTCCATGTCGACTAATTCTAATAATTCTTCATCGTCAACCATGTCGACTTTATTCATAAATACAACAATTCTAGGCACTCCTACTTGACGTGCTAAAAGAATGTGTTCACGTGTTTGAGGCATCGGGCCATCTGTTGCAGCAACAACTAGGATAGCGCCATCCATTTGAGCAGCACCTGTAACCATGTTTTTAACATAATCGGCGTGACCGGGACAGTCAACGTGTGCGTAGTGTCTTTTATCAGTTTGATACTCTACGTGAGCCGTATTAATCGTAATCCCTCTTTCTTTTTCTTCGGGAGCATTGTCAATAGCATCAAAGTCTTTGATTTCGGCAAGACCTTTTTCTGATAAAACTTTGGTTATTGCAGCGGTCAATGTAGTTTTACCGTGGTCAACGTGACCAATGGTACCTATATTAACGTGCGGTTTGGTTCTTTCGAATTTTTCTTTAGCCATAATACTAATTTTTAATCTTTATATTTCTATTTTTTTGAGCTCTCCTTAGAGCCAATGACGGGAATTGAACCCGTGACCTCTTCCTTACCAAGGAAGCGCTCTACCCCTGAGCTACATCGGCCTTGAGTGGAGCGGGAGACGGGGGTCGAACCCGCGACAGTCAGCTTGGAAGGCTGATGCTCTACCAACTGAGCTACTCCCGCATCAAGCTTTGTTTTATATTTCAAATGATTAATCACTTGAAATAATTGGGAGAACTTACTCCCAAAGTGGTGAGGGAAGGATTCGAACCTCCGAAGCTTGCGCAGCAGATTTACAGTCTGCCCTCGTTGGCCACTTGAGTACCTCACCATATTTCCATTATTTCAATTTAGTCCAAGTTAATGAGCCGATGGAGGGACTCGAACCCACGACCTGCTGATTACAAATCAGCTGCTCTAGCCAGCTGAGCTACATCGGCTTTTTAGCTCTTATAACGGTTTGCAAATTTATAAACTTAATTTTAAACTGCAAAGAAAAAAAATAAGTTTTTTTAAATATTTTTCCGTCCCCTTTTTCGGCATAGCAAAAGTAAACATTTATTGCTAATAATAAAATTAATTTTTTTATTTTTTTCTAAAGCAAAAGGGAACTTATTTAAAGCTCCCCCACATTAATATATATTATGATAATTTTTAATTTTTTAGTTTCTCTTTTTGTTTTTTTAATTGTCTTTTCAGCACATCATAAGACAAATCCATTGCCTTTTCAAAACTTTCCGCATCTCTAGAAACGTAAATGTCATTACCGGGGACTTTGATTTTAATTTCTACCGTTTTATTTTTTCCGCCTGTGTTATTCAATTTCAAGAAAACTTCAGCTTCTATGATGCGATCGAAAAAATTGTCTAATCTGTCTAATTTTTTTTGGATAAAGTCAATTAGTTTTTGATCGGCATCAAAATTGGTTGCTTGGTAAATTGCTTTCATAGATCTTCGTTTTTTAAATTAATACTTCATTTTCGGCTCCTAGGATGAGCTTTTTTATAAATATTTTTTAGTTCTTGTATACTGCTATGGGTATAAACTTGAGTCGCCGCCAAACTACTATGACCTAACAACTCCTTAATAGAATTAAGGTCTGCGCCATTATTGAGCAAATGTGTGGCAAAAGTATGTCGTAACATATGCGGACTTTTTTTGTGTTTCACACTGACTTTACTAAGATACGAATTTATAACGCGGTATACAAGTACTTCATATATTTTTTTTCCTTTTTTAGTCAGCCATAAATAATCATCAATATCCGATGAACCGGCGAAATATTTATTTTTGATTTCGATATAAGATTGCACCGCTTCTATCGTATGATCTAATAACGGAATCAGACGTTCTTTATTACGTTTACCGAGTACTTTTAACTCTTTTTTATGAAAGTCAATAGCCGAAAGTTTTATGGCGATTAATTCCCCTTGTCGTATACCGGTGCTGTATAAAAGTGCAATAATGGCATAGTCTCTACGTCCTTCAAAATCATTGGAAAACAAATTTTTATCTAATAAATTACGCATCTCATTTTGTGAGAAAGGTACCGGCACCTGTCGCCTGACTTTCATACTTTTTAATTGCACCATTGGACTGGCTTGTATGGTGTCCGTCTTGAGTAAAAATTTATAAAAACTCTTTAAAGTTGCTATTTTTCGATTGATGGTTTTTTCAGATAAATTTCGCTCTGACAGATGAGCTATCCACAAACGCACATCCTTGCTAGTGGCTGATACCAAATCAATGTGATTATCTTTTAAAAACTGCTTAAACACTTCCAAATCTTTATGGTAAGCTTTAATAGTATAAGCCGAATAGTTTTTTTCTTTTTGAAGATATTGTAAAAATTGATTGATATACATAAGCCTGAAACTTCTTACGAAGTTAAACATTCTCAAGAGAAATAACAAAGAACCGGTTTATAAATTAAAAAAGACTGCCTTTAAGGACAGTCTTAATTTTTTAAGCACTAAATTTTCATTTAGTATTGATCTTCCAAATCGTGAAGATGTTGGATGTACTGCGCTTTAAGGACTTGTTGTCTGCGTTTGACAGATGGCTTGGTAAATTGTTTACGATCTCTAATTTGACGCATCATTTTAGTTTGGTCAAATTTTCTTTTGAAACGTTTCAACGCTCTGTCAATAGACTCTCCTTCTTTTACGGGTATGATCAACATAGTTTTACACCTCTTTTAATTGATTAATACTTAATTATGAGTGGCAAAGATACACATTTTTTTGAAAAACATGTTTTGCCGGTTAATTTTTTGCCGCTTTTTGAATGGCTTTATTCAATTTACTGATATGTTTTGATTTTAATTCATGTCCAAACTTATGATATGCTCTATAAATAATTTCTCCGGTTCGCGCATTAACAACCGAAACAAAACGCTCTGAACTTGCCCTTATATACATTAAGTAATAAATGGGCTCATTGTTCATAATTTTTTTATTCAATTCATCGGAACTAATCATTTGATATTTATAATCATAGTTTTTAAATATTTTATCCAAAAAGGCTTTGCTCGGTTTTTTTTCTCTTTCCAGCCCATTAAATTTTCTTGCAACAAAATCAGGAACATATAAAGTTTTTTTCTTTAAATTTTTGAGTTCCGGTAAATATTCCGGATTTTTTACATACATCCAATAAACTTGGTCTTTTTGAATTAAGTTATTGACTTTTTGAAAATAATTTTTTAAAAAACCGGATTTATAATTATAAAGTAGGTCTTCATTGTATAGTTTTTTATTTACATCATTATTTTTACTTGGATCATTTTTTACCATAAAACTAGCGAAATCTCCGGTTGGATATAAGAAAAAACGGGCAACGAGCTTTTTATTTTGCTCAAAAATATCTACTAATTTTTTGGCTCTCCTTTTCTTTGATAATTTTGATAACTGTTTTTTGATATTATCAAAATCATACATAAATATTTCTATATATGCACGCACTATTGCATTACCGGTAGGTTCATTATTTTTCATGAATTCTACTTGTTCCCAATCTAAAAAGGCATAAGAATATTGGTTGCCGGCATAATCATTAAAACTGAAATCTTTTTGTTTTACAACCTCAAAAGGTGTAACATGCCAACTGGCTTTTAACATACTATCATAAGTCGGCTTATCATAAACATTGGATAGGATAAAAATGGTTTTCGTTTTTTTAAAATCTTCTAATTTATGTTTTACATTAGCTTGGCGTTTTTTTCCTAATCTTTTTTGTTTACCTACAAAACCGGTTCCTACCCCAATTTGGCTGGTTCCTGTCTGCCAAATAATTAAAATTAATAGTAAAAATTTGAATTTCATTTGATATTGTTTTTAAGTTAATAGTTTTTGATACAAAATTTATTCCAAGTCACAGTTAATCCATTCGTCGTCTAAATTGGCACCAAGTTTTTGATAAAAATCGATAGCCGGTTTGTTCCAATTCAGAACTTGCCAACGGATGCGTTTACAGTTGTTTTGTCGCCCTGTTTCGATCACTTTATCGAGTAATTTAGACCCGATTTTATGTCCGCGATACACTTCTTTGACATACAAATCATCGAGATATAGCGATTTTCCGACCCAAGTGTAATACACAAAATAAAACAAAGCAAAACCAATGATTTCGCCATCCGGTTTTTCAGCAACTATAGCTTGAAACAATTCTTGTTCGGCTTTCATTTGCGCTGCTGTATTGGTAACTTTTTCAGGAGCTTTTTCAAACAGCGCCAGTTCTTTTATCAAACCTAATATGGGTTCAAAATCTTGTTCGGTTGCCGGTCTTATACGGTAGTTTATCATCTATTTTAATATTTGTCTGGAAATAACCAGTTTTTGTATTTCGGTAGTGCCTTCACCTATGGTGGTCAATTTACTGTCGCGATAAAATTTTTCAACCGGAAAGTCTTTAGTATAACCATAACCGCCGTGTATTTGTACGGCTTCGGTCGATACTTTGACACTCACTTCAGAAGCATACATTTTAGCCATAGCACCGAGTTTGGTCAGATTCTGTTTGGTATCTTTTAAATAAGCCGCTTTACGGATTAACAATTCAGATGCCTCTATTTCGGTAGCCATATCCGCCAATTTGAACGCAATGGCTTGAAACTGGCTAATCGGGCGTCCGAACTGTTCGCGTTCTTTGGCATATTTTAGAGCGGCATGGTAAGCACCTTTAGCTGTTCCCAAAGCATTAGAGCCTATGGAAATCCGGCCACCATCTAATATTTTAAGTGCTTGCACGAAGCCATCGCCGATTTCCCCCAAAATATTTTCTTTCGGTACACGGCAATTGTCAAAAATCATTTCGGCTGTTTCGCTGGCACGCATGCCCAGTTTGTTTTCTTTTTTACCGGCTGAAAATCCGGTGGTGCCACGTTCTACAACAAATGCCGTAGCATTTCTGCGCGCACTTTTTTCGCCCGTTCGTGCCAAAACTACCGCTACGTTACCACTGATACCATGTGTGATAAAATTTTTAGCACCGTTTAACACATAATAATTGCCGTCTTCGACAGCCGTTGTACTCATACTGCCGGCATCCGAACCGGTATTGTGTTCGGTCAATCCCCAAGCGCCAATCCATTCGCCCGATGCCAGTTTGGGTAACCAACGCATGCGTTGTTCTTCATTACCAAATTCGTAAATATGGTTGGTACACAACGAGTTATGCGCTGCAACAGAAAGTCCTATTGAAGGGTCTTGTTGGGACAATTCGTCAATAATAGTGACATAATCTTGATAAGATAAACCCGAACCACCATATTTTTCGGGAATGACGATACCCATAAATCCCAATTCACCTAATTTATGAAATAATTCAACAGGAAAAATCTGTTTTTCGTCCCATTCCATATAGTATGGAGTGATATGTTGTTTGTTAAAATCTCTAACTGCTTGTGCAATGTGTTTTTGCTCTTCTGTCAATTCAAAATTCATCATTATTTTATAGTTTTAAATAGAGTATGATTAGTTTGTGTTTTTCTACCGGATATTCCGGAACTTTTAATAATTCGTCAAATTTATGAAAAGCCCCGTGCAAAGTTCTATATGAAATGATTTTTTTTGCCAATTGGTATGAAATATACGGGTTCTTCGCTAATTCCTTGATATTAGCCTCATTTAATTCAATTTTGAAAGGTATTTTGGTAGGTATTTTTATTTGATAATTCTCCCAAATACGTGTAATCACTGCCGGTGACAGCCCATACACCGCATTGAGTTGTTCTTTAATAGTAAAACCGCCTATAGATTGACGGTATTTGATCAGGCGATGGGCCAACTTCTCACCAATGCCATAAATTTGTTTTAAATCTGCTACGGTAGCCGTATTTATAGGTTTCTTTATGCTGTTTTTAGCAGAATTGGACTTGATATTTTTCAATTTAAAATGCTGCCATACACGTTTGATTACATCCGGCTCTAAGCCATAAACTTTAAGAAGCTGCGACCGGTCTTTAAAACCACCGATAGCCTTTCTATATTTGACTATGCGCTTGGATAAAACCGGCCCTATTCCCACAATCGTTTGTAAATCTTCGGCTGAGGCCAGATTAATATCGTTGGTCGAAAGAGCATGTGTCGGCTTGTGATTAAATTTATAGTTTTTAAAGACCGGAATTTTAATATAAG
>WGDF01000034.1 GCA_015493405.1 Flavobacteriaceae bacterium | reverse complement strand
AATAATATACCATATGATTGGACCATTTATTATTTAAGAAAGAAAGCCCTTCACGAAGCTATACATAAAGAAGAATTGGCCTGGATTATTTTAAATTTTAATCAAAAACGCGGCTATTTTCAGCTTCGCGACATGACTGAAACTGAAGAAAAAGAAGGGGTCGAAAAAACTTTTGAAGTTTTAAAAATTGAAAAGGTTATCGAAAATGGAGAAATTATTAAAAAAAATGGCACAAAATTATATGATGTCTATTTTGAAAACGGGTGGAAATATGACAAACCTATTGCCAAACCCGAAGATTGGATCAATAAGGCCAAAGAGTTTATCGTTACCACAAAAAAGCTCAAAGATGGGCAGGTAAAAAGAACCTTTAAAAAGGTTGATTCAGAAAAAGATT
Organism: Flavobacteriaceae bacterium; assembly: GCA_015493405.1. GTDB lineage: Bacteria > Bacteroidota > Bacteroidia > Flavobacteriales > Flavobacteriaceae > WGBX01. The sequence continues at coordinate 6,225 of WGDF01000034.1, read as the reverse complement.
GGATAGCGATTAAGAAAAAAATAGAGAATGATATTAAAAAATCCGGCAAATTTGTCGGTCCGTATATCTATGATCATTTACTTAAAAATCCTAAACAAAAAATCAAAGGAAAACTCATTAAAACTATTGAAAGAGATTTCTACCAAAAAGAACTTGAAGCTATATTACAAAAACAAAAAGCGTTTCACCCCGAATTAAGTGATCAAAATTTACTTATACAATGTTTGCACGAACTTTACCCACATAATGAAGGCCATCGCAACCAACTTATTCATAAAGATATCAACAATCTATTGCTCCACGATATTATCTTTTATCAACGTCCTCTTAAAAGCCAAAAACACTTAATCAGTGGCTGTCCATTTGAAAAAATTGAATATCAAAAACAAGTAATCGATGATAAAACGGGAAATAAAAAAACGGTAACCATCACTAAAGAAATTCCCGTTATTCATAAATCTCATCCGCTCTATGAATCCTTTCGTCTATGGCAATTCTTACATAATCTCAAAATATATCAGAAAGAAAAGACCGTCATGGATAAAACCTATTTTGATCTAGATGTTACCCGCCAAATGTTGCCAGACGAAGCCGATTGGGTTAAACTTTACGATTTTTTAAGCACTAAAAAAGAAATGAGCCAAAAAACAATCCTTGAGTTTTTGATTAAACAACGCAAAATAGATAAAATAGAAAAAGAAAATTTCCGTTGGAATTACCCTGAAGATAAAAAATATCCGGCTAAGCCTGTGAGAGCCGGTTTCTTAAATCGATTAAAAAAGGTTGAGCATCTTAAATTGGATGAATTTTTTACAGATGAAATTGCTTTACAATTATGGCATTTGATCTATTCTATCAAAGATAAAGAAACCTACAAAAAAGCCTTAAAAACATTTGCTTCCCGACATCATATTGACAGTGAGAGTTTTGTCAAAAATTTTGAGAAATATCCGGCTTTCAATGCTGAATATGGAGGCTATTCCTATAAAGCGCTTAAGAAAATAGTCCCTTTAATGCAAATGGGAAAATATTGGAATGAAAATCTTATTTTGCCTGAGACTAAAACCCGAATTCAAGAAATCATAGACCGTTTGGAAAGTATCCATTTCGATGCATCAAAACTTGAACAAATTGCAGATGATGATATAAATCTCCCTTTATTAAAAAGTTTTTTGCCTTTTAAAGATCAAAACCCTTTAAAAGGGCTCAATACTTATCAAGCTACTTATGCCATTTACGGCCGGCATTCGGAATTTGGTAATGTGCAATACTGGCATAAGCCGGAAGATATCGATAGGTATCTCAATGACTTTAAGCAACACAGCCTACGCAATCCGATAGTAGAACAAGTTATCTTGGAAACTTTGCGTACCGTCCGAGATATTTGGAAAGAATTGGGGCAAAGCCAAGCCCATTTTTTTGATGAAATCCATTTGGAATTGGGACGTGAACTAAAAAATCCGGCAGATGCCCGAAAAGCCATCTCAAAAAATATGGCAGAAAAGGAACGCACAAATAAACGCATTAAAGCTTTACTCAAAGAGATGACTGCTTATGGCGCCAATCCGCAATCTCCCAGTCATGCTGAAATTTTAAAAATCTATGATCAAGATGTAGTGAACAGCCGCCCTGATTTACCCCAAGATATAAAAATCATCCACCAATCTAATGATCCAAGCCCCAAACAAATTGAACGCTATAAACTTTGGTTGGAACAAAAATATGTTTCGCCTTATACCGGTCAGCCTATTCCCTTGTCCAAATTATTTACCACCGAATATCAAATAGAGCATATTATACCCCAATCTCGTTATTTTGATAATTCAATTAATAACAAAGTTATTGCCGAAAGTGATGTCAACCTAGACAAAAGCAACCAAACAGCTTATGCCTACATCAAGCAAAAGGGTGGAAGTATTATTGATGGACACAAACTACTGACCCTAAAAGAATATGAAGCACATTGCAAATCGTATTTCAATAAAAATAAACGTAAACTCCAGAACTTGCTCAGTGAAGATATTCCTGATGAATTTATTAATCGACAACTCAATGACACCCGCTATATCAGTAAAATGGTCAAAGCTTTATTGAGCCATATTGTCAGAGAATCCGATGAACAAGCAGAAACCTCAAAACATTTGCTCCCTGTTGTAGGTTTTATCACTTCTAAACTCAAGCATGATTGGGGTTTACAAGACAAATGGAATCAATTGATTTTGCCCCGATTTAAACGCTTAAACGATTTAACAAATACCAAAGATTTTACATATAGCAATCAAAATGGTATTGAAGTGCCCAAAATACCGGATTATATCAGTGGCAAAATCAATAAAAAACGAATCGACCATCGGCATCATGCCTTAGATGCTTTGGTTATAGCCGCCGTAACCCGTAACCATATAAACTATATCAACGCCTTGAATAACGAAAAAATAAAACATAATTTACAACCCCAATTATTAGTTCAAAATGCTGATGGCCGTTATCGTAAAAGTTTTAAAATGCCTTGGCCCGACTTTCCGCTCGAAGCATTTAAAGCTTTAAAAACACTGACGCCCAGTTTTAAACAAAATCTGCGTGTTATCAATAAAGCTACCAATCACTATTGGAAATGGGTGCAGCAAAAAGATGGCCGTTACAAAAAACAAAAAATTAAACAAACCAAAGGGGCACATTGGGCCATTAGAAAACCTCTGCACAAAGAAACTGTTTATGGTAAATGGGAGGGTGTTAAAACTCCGAAGAATAAAATTGCAACTTTTGTTAAGACAGATTTAGGGAGTATCAGTAAAGAAAAACATATCCACCAAATCATCGATCATAATATCCGAGAAGTCATTATACCTAATCATTTAAAAAATTATACCGATGATAAAGGACAAGTTAATTATGAAGCCGCTTTTAGTCCGGAAGGTATTGAAAGCCTGAATAAAAATATAACAACTTTGAACCGAGGAAAAGCGCATCAACCCATCTTTAAAGTCAAAATGTATGAAGTGGGCAGCCGTTTCCCCTTGTCTGACAATATTAATAGCGCCAAACATAAAAAATATGCAGAAGCCGCCAAGGGCACCAATCTGTATTTTGCTATTTATTGGGATGCAAACAAACAAAAACGCAATTATGAAACCATTCCGCTTCGAGAGGTTATTGAACATCAAAAACAAGTGGCACATTTGCCCAAAACCGACCGAACACCCATTCCTATTCGACCGGAATTAGGTCAATACTTATTCAGTCTATCACCCAATGATTTAGTTTATGTACCCATGCCCGGTGAAGACCTTAACACAATTGATTTTGACCATTTGACCACGACTCAAAAAGAACGGATATATAAATTTGTAAGTAGTTCCGGTAATCAAGGATTTTTTATTCCGGCAAGTATGGCACAAACTATTTTTAATAAAAAAGAGTTAGGACCATTGAACAAGAATGAAAGAGCCTTGGACGGTCTTATGATAAAAGAGACTGCCATCAAACTAAAAGTGGACCGCTTAGGTCATCTCAAAGCTGTAAAAACTATAAAATCATGATCAAACGCACTATTTTTATCGGGAGTGATGCTTATCTGCATACACGGCAGCAACAACTCCATATCGAATTCAGAGATAAGACAAAAAAACCGGTTAGCATTCCAATAGAAGATATCGGGGTATTAGTTTTAGAAGCTTATCAAATGACCTTATCACTGAATTTGATTTCAAGATTATTGGACAATAATGTTGCTTTAATTACCTGTGACAATAAAAAAATGCCACAAGGCATGCTTCTGAATTTAGAAGGCAATCACATTCAACAACTTCGTTTTCAAGATCAGATTAAGGCCAGTGTACCTCTAAAAAAACAATTATGGGCCCAAACCATAAAACAAAAAATATACAACCAAGGGCGCTTATTGGTCAAATTAGGGTTATCTGACCGAACTTCTCAAAACTTGCCGCTCAAAATGGCCCAATGGCGACATTCTGTGCGAAGTGCCGACCCCGACAATTTTGAAGGTCGGGCTGCCGCCTTTTTTTGGCGTAACTTATTTAAAAATCATTTTCCCGATTTTACCCGTGAACGGGGCGGCAGTCCTCCTAATAATTTATTGAATTATGGTTATGCCATTTTGCGCGCACTCACGGCCCGATCTTTAACTGCTTCCGGCCTGCTGCCCACATTCGGCATACATCATCACAATAAATACAATGCTTATGCTTTGGCAGATGATGTAATGGAGCCTTACAGACCTTTTGTAGATGAAATTGTATTCCAAATAGTCGATCATCCTTTTGCAGATTTGTCAGATTTGGAACTCAACAAAGAACGCAAAGCACAACTTTTGCAAATTCCGGCTTTGGATGTCGTTATAGATCACGAAAAAAGTCCCTTGATGAATGCTATGCAACGCACCACTGCCAGCTTGTATCAATGTTATGCCGGCAACACGCGCAAAATTTTATATCCTAAAATATCAGACTAAAAAAATGAATAATTTATCTCAACTAAACCAATATCGTATTATGTGGATTATCGTATTTTTTGATTTACCAACCGAGAGAGCCAAAGACAGAAAACAAGCTGCTTTGTTTAGAAAACGCCTCATTGAAGATGGCTTTACCATGTTCCAATTTAGTATTTATATGAGACATTGTCCCAGTCGTGAAAATGCAGATGTGCATGTCAAACGCGTTAAATCCTTTTTACCACCAAATGGACACGTCGGTATCTTAAGAATTACCGATAAACAATTTGGTATGATCGAACTGTTCTACAACAAAGAAACGGAGGAAAAGCCCAAAATGCATCAGCAATTAAGTCTTTTTTAAACCAAAAAACAACCGAAAAATATTTCCGGTTGTTTTTTGAAGAACACTTTTTCGATTGTAATTATACTGTAACTTGTTTTGTATCAGAACTTTAAGCTATGGTATGTTGTGTTCAACATGTCAAAGATACAAAATGAAAGGAAATCACAACGGATTCCTGTAAGCTCCATATATGCCATTAGTTGTGTTCAACATGTCAAAGATACAAAATGAAAGGAAATCACAACTCAAGAATCAACAGAAAAAGAGCGAAAAGAGTTGTGTTCAACATGTCAAAGATACAAAATGAAAGGAAATCACAACTGCTTGCTCTATAAGTTCTTTTTCTGAATCGTTGTGTTCAACATGTCAAAGATACAAAATGAAAGGAAATCACAACTTTATATACATTTATAAAAAATGGAATAAGTTGTGTTCAACATGTCAAAGATACAAAATGAAAGGAAATCACAACTTACTTTCTTCGCATACGGATCAAGCGTAGGTTGTGTTCAACATGTCAAAGATACAAAATGAAAGGAAATCACAACTCTTTAAGTGGAATGAATACGAAATAAAGTGTTGTGTTCAACATGTCAAAGATACAAAATGAAAGGAAATCACAACCCGACCTCATTCCAATCATTTCCTTGCCTTGTTGTGTTCAACATGTCAAAGATACAAAATGAAAGGAAATCACAACTAACAGCATCAAATCTCTGATATTAGCCGTGTTGTGTTCAACATGTCAAAGATACAAAATGAAAGGAAATCACAACAGCTTCATATTCTTCTTTTGTCAAAATACCGTTGTGTTCAACATGTCAAAGATACAAAATGAAAGGAAATCACAACTAAATGCCATCCAAATTGTTTTTGCTTGGCGTTGTGTTCAACATGTCAAAGATACAAAATGAAAGGAAATCACAACTTCTTAACTCTTGATAACTTTCATAAATAGTTGTGTTCAACATGTCAAAGATACAAAATGAAAGGAAATCACAACACTTTTTCTCAACATTAAAATTTAATATTTGTTGTGTTCAACATGTCAAAGATACAAAATGAAAGGAAATCACAACCCAATTTTCTATTTTTACCTGCCTTTGATAGTTGTGTTCAACATGTCAAAGATACAAAATGAAAGGAAATCACAACCAAACGCGCTCGCATAATTTCCAATGTTCGTTGTGTTCAACATGTCAAAGATACAAAATGAAAGGAAATCACAACTAAAGACGCGGAAATACAAACGGCTCGGACGTTGTGTTCAACATGTCAAAGATACAAAATGAAAGGAAATCACAACAGTGTTCTTTAACTGCTCCAACGAATAAATGTTGTGTTCAACATGTCAAAGATACAAAATGAAAGGAAATCACAACGCTTGGACTAACAAGGGCATAATACCGGCTGTTGTGTTCAACAT
>WGDF01000033.1 GCA_015493405.1 Flavobacteriaceae bacterium | reverse complement strand
ATGTATCGACCAATCCTTGTAGCGAAATTGCTATGCAAGGGGGAGACAGTTGCCGGTTGATTGCCGTAAATTTGTATAACTTTGTAGAAAATCCTTTTACACCTGAAGCATATTTCAATAAAGAAAAATTTTACGAAACCGTTTATGAAACTCAACGGCTGATGGACGATCTGGTCGATTTGGAACTCGAATCAGTCGATCGGATTTTAGCCAAAATTGACCGAGATCCCGAACCGGACTATATCAAACAGGTTGAACGAGAAACATGGCAACTTTTACGAGATAATGGTAAAATAGGGCGACGCACCGGACTGGGGTTTACAGCTTTGGCTGATGCAGTTGCCGCTTTAGGTATCAAATTTGACACCGACCAAGCCTTGGAAGCCGTAGATGAAATTATGCGTACCAAAATGCAAGCCGAATTTGACAGTAGCATAGATATGGCCATTGAACGTGGGCCATTCGAAATCTTTGACCCTGCCATTGAGCAACAATCGGAATTTGTGCATATGCTTGAAAAAGAGTTCCCTGCCCTTTACCAACGTATGATGCAATACGGCAGACGTAATATTTCCATAAGCACCGTTGCCCCTACCGGCTCATTGAGCATGTTGGCTCAAACCTCATCGGGGATAGAACCTGTATTTATGTTGTCCTATAAACGCCGCCGTAAAGTTAACGCCAATGACCCCAATGCCAAAGTGGATTTTATAGATGATATGGGAGATGCTTTTGAAGAATTTACCGTTTATCATCACAAGCTCAAAGAATGGATGCGTATCTCCGGACAAAACAATATTACAGATAGCCCGTATGCCGGCGCCACCGCTCCCGAAATTGATTGGAAAAAACGCATAGAAATGCAAGCTCTGGTGCAAAAATACACCACCCATTCTATCAGTTCTACCATTAACTTGCCACAAGATGTCAGCATTAAAAAAGTCAGCGATATCTATATCGAAGCTTGGAAAAAAGGATTAAAAGGGATTACCGTCTATCGGGATGGTTCACGCAGCGGTATCTTGATTGCCGATGATAAAAAAGACGATCTGAAAGAAGCTGACAACCATATTTTTCCGGCCAAACGACCTAAAAAACTCGAAGCAGATATTGTGCGTTTTTTGAACAAAAATGAAGCATGGCTGGCAGTTGTCGGAAAAATTGATGGCATTCCTTATGAAATATTTACCGGTAAAATGGAAGATGTTTTTAACCTGCCCGACTGGGTTGAAAAAGGATGGGTCATCAAGAATAAAGATGAAAAAGGTAAGAGCCGCTACGATTTTCAATTTATCGATAAACAAGGTTACCGTATCACCATTGAAGGTTTATCGCGTTCATTTGATAAAGAATATTGGAACTATGCCAAACTGATTTCGGGCGTTTTACGACATGGTATGCCGATGCACGAAGTGGTAAAACTCATAGAAGGACTTAACTTATACGATGACTTTATCAACACTTGGAAAAACGGCGTAGCACGCGCCCTTAAACGCTATATTCCGGACGGCACGACGCCACAAGATAAAAAATGCCCAAGTTGCGGCGACCCCGATGGGCTGGTTTATGAAGAAGGTTGCTTGGTCTGTAAAAGCTGTGGCTATAGCAAATGTGGGTAGGGAAATAAATACGTTGTGGTGCATTAAATACAAGTAAAATATGAAATTTCCTCAAAGACCAAAGAATCATAACTTAGAAGAATTATCGGAACGATATTTTAATAATTGTTTACCAAACAATTGGTATTCATATAAACCTGAAAATGACTATGGAGTAGACTTAATAGTAGATTTATTTGAAGGTATATATGCAACCGGTTTGGAATTACTTATTCAATTAAAATCTTCTAATAATTCAAATGAATTACCTACTGAACAGATTAGATTGAATGTATCTACCTACAACTATTTAATTAGAAAACTACAAGTTGTGATGCTTGTTAAATATGTTCGAGTAGAAAATGAGGCCTATTGGATATTGCTAAAAGGTGTTCCTGAACCTAATCAAGATAATTTGTCTTTTACAATTAATATACCCAAAGAAAATAGACTGTCAGTTATTAATTGGGATGCCATTAAATCATATATCCGAGAAGTTACAGAAAGAAAATTAGCCGCTCAAAAAGCACATATTCAACAAGCAAGAAAATTGGAACAGTAAAAAATAATCTTATGGAAATTAAATTTAACGTAGAAATTCAAGATGATGAAAAACATTTATTGAAATCAATTCTACATTGTACTAGTGATGAAGAATTAAACAATTCTTTAAACAAATTAAGTCGTTCTTCATTTGAAGAAATAAGACGAATGATTATTGGTCAAAAAGTTTTTACAAGGGGACGTGACATTCTTGAATATAGATTATTCAATCTTATCCGCTTCTTTTTTAATGGAAAAATTCCAGAAGAACAAAAGATTTGTGATTTGTTCCAAATTACAGCAACAGAAAGCAGGGCTTTTATTCGCTCAATAATGTCAAAATATCAATATGACTTAAAAGAAACAATATCTTCAACATTGAAAGAACAGGTTGAAAATATTCAGAAAGATGAAAATCAAGAGCTTTATAGATTGTCAATTCAAAATCAATACTTCAAGGATGAATTAAATATAATACTCGGGGCAATAGATACAAGTTTGCCAATCATAGAGAAAGAACGTGGCACGATATCAACTTATTTAATTCAACCTTCATCATATTTAAAACTATGTGAACATTTTAATATTGAAATAGAAGACAATGAAGACTGACTTACCTAATTTATTAACAGCGTCAAGTATTTTATTAGGAATAATTACCGCTTTATATGGTTTATTTTACTCTGAAATTAAAACTGTATTAGACATAACACCAAAAAAGCACAAAATTGATAATACACAAGAATTTAATAAAAGTAAAAAAATTATTCAAGGGAAATATTTACCCTTATTATTTGGTTCTTTGGTTATTACCATAATAAATATTCCAGAACTATATAGACAATTAAGAAACAGTTATATTGCTATAAAAGGAATTGAAAATGCCTCTTATGATACATTGATTGCATCCTTTATTGC
>WGDF01000032.1 GCA_015493405.1 Flavobacteriaceae bacterium | reverse complement strand
TATGAAGATTCGGCTATTAAATATTTTTTTTATTTTAGGGGTTCTTTTACCTCTGACAATTCGTAGTCAAGTTGTTGATTTATCAACACCTCGCAGCAGCATTTTTACCCATCTTCATAATTTAGAACCGAAAAACTATCATCCTGAAGCTGCGGCCAAAACTATTTATGGTTTACCACAAGATGAAGCCAAAGATAAGGTCATCAGGCTCAAATACATTTATGAAGGTAAAGGCTTGCCTATTGATTATAGTGATATTCCTAATAATCCCAATTACACGGATTCGATAAATTTTCCTATTCCAAAACACGCTTTTAAACCATTTCCCTATCGTTTACCGCAAGTATATTTGGAAAAATATGGTAATAATTGGTATTACTCGAAAAATACAGTTGCTAAAATAGATTATTTATATGATCAAATTTATCCTTTTGGTGCAGAAGTGATTTATAAATATGTCCCCGGTTTTTTAAAAGACAAAACTATGGGACTGGCGCTATGGCAGTGGATTGGTTTAACGCTTATTATTTTATTAGTTTACTTTTTACATCTATTATTCAAAAAGTTTCTATATCTTTTCTTACATTTTATCAAACAAAGAATTACCAAAATATCTATTGATAATTTAGATGAACGTTTACGCCAATTTTCACATCCGCTCTCTTATATTTTTGGTATTTATATTATGGAGTTGCTTATTCCATATTTATTACTCGGACAAAAATTTAGTAATTGGATTCTATCTGCTTTAAATTTTGCTGGAATTATATTCTGGATTTTTGTTTTCTTAAAATTAGTCGATGTCATTATCGCTATCTATAAACATAAAGTATCCAAAACCGATAATCTGCTGGATGACCAATTGGTTCCCATTTTAAAAAATTCTCTAAAAAGTTTAGTTGTCCTTTTCGGACTTTTTAAAATTTTGATTATTATGGGAGCCGACCCGAAAGCTATTATTGCAGGTGCTTCCATCGGTGGTTTGGCCGTCGGTTTAGCCGCGCAAGATACCGTTAAAAACCTGATTGGAACCTTTATGATTTTCATCGATAAGCCCTTTAAAATAGGGGATTGGGTTATTGTTGACGGTGTCGAAGGCAGTGTTGAAGAAGTGGGCTTTCGTTCCTCAATTATCAGAGCAGCCGATACGTCTATTTTTAAAATTCCGAATAGCAAACTATCAGAAGCAGCTGTTAATAATTTAGGCAAACGCATTTACAGACGTTTCAAAACAACTTTGGGCATCCGTTATGATACGCCACCCGAATTAGTGGAAGAATTTGTAGAAGGTATTAAAAAAATCATCGAATTACATCCTATGACACGTAATTATTCCAATTACACACCCAACAATTCAGCCCCTTATAACGTTGATTTCGTTGATTATGGCGATTCCTCTTTAAATATATTACTCAACGTTTATTTTATGACTAATGATTATGCCAAAGAAATGCACGGGCGTCATATTTTATTGTTGGGAATATTGGAATTAGCCAATGCCATGGGAATTGGATTTGCCTTTCCGTCACAAACCTTGTTTATGGAATTGTTTCCGGAGAAACAACCGGCTTACCCTAAATATAATACCAACCCGGATTTTGTGCACAAAACTCAAGAAGAAGTCTTAGCAGAATTTAAAACTAAAATTACCAAATATTGATACGAAAACATTATCAAAAAATAATGGCAGCTTTCTATGATCCGTTTATGAGATCTTTAGAGAAAGTTTTAATACATCATCGGAAAGAATTATTAGAACAAACCAAAGGTGTTGTGTTGGAAGTTGGTGCCGGAACGGGGGTAAACTTCCCCTTGTATCCTAAAAATGTAGAAGTTTACGCCATTGAACCTTCAATTCCAATGTATAAAAGAGCTCTGAAAATAGCTGAAAAATATCCAAATATTCATTTATTTAATATCGGAATTGAAGAGGTTAAAAACAAGGCTTCATTCCCTGTAAAATTCGACTCCATCACCTCTATGTTGGTCTTATGTACCGTTCCCGATCCGCAAAAGGCTTCTAAAATATACTACGATTTGCTAAAAAACGACGGCCATTTATTGGTTTTGGAACACATCCATGCTTCAGGTAGATTATATGGCAAAATCCAAAACTTGGTAAACCCGATATGGAAACCCATAGCAGATGGGTGCAACTTAACACGCCGGCAAGACCTCATTTTAAAAAATACCGGTTTTAAACCGATTTCAGAATCCTTTTTTTCTCTGGGAACGGATTGGTATCAAGCCGTAATGATAAAACAACCTGCCCATGACACTCTATAAATATATCAAAAACCAAAAGAAAAATCATCGCAAATTATGGGCTATTTTATTAGATCCCGATAAAATAGATGTCAAAAATATCAAAGTATTAATTGCAGATATTAACCGCACCAATGCTGATTTTGTTTTCGTTGGTGGCAGTTTTATCAGCCATAAATATCTGCCCAAATTGGTCAAAAAACTAAAAAAACACATTGATAAACCGGTTATTATTTTTCCCGGTAGTCCGGCTCAAGTATGCCCCAAAGCCGATGCTATTATGTTGCTGAGCCTGATTTCAGGTCGCAATCCGGACTACTTAATCGGCCGACAGGTTGAAGTGGCGCCCTTCCTGTACCAAACCGGCTTAGAAATTATTCCAACCGGCTATTTATTAATTGAAAACGGCCATACGACTTCAGTTGAATATATCAGTAATACCAAACCCATTCCACGAAATAAAACAGACCTTGCTCTGGCAACAGCACTTGCCGGAGAAATGCTCGGTTTGAAAATGCTCTATCTTGAAGCCGGAAGCGGGGCAAAAAAACCGGTGCCGTCATCAATGATTCAAAAAATAACACAGCAAACCCGATTGCCTATAATTGTTGGTGGTGGCATCAAATCCAAAGCGCAAATGCTTAAAGCTTGGGCAGCCGGCGCTGATTTGGTTGTCGTAGGAACTGCATTTGAAAAAAATACTTTTGAATTTTAACGCCTGCTAATGAAAATTATTTCCTATAATGTTAACGGTATTCGTGCGGCAATGCGTAAAGGATTGGTTCAATGGCTTGAACAAGTCGGAGCGGATATAGTCGGTTTTCAAGAGATAAAAGCTGTTGAAAATCAAATTGATACAGAAGCTTTAGCCCAAGCGGGATACCTTTATCAATATTGGTTTCCGGCACAGAAAAAAGGCTATAGCGGCACCGGCATTATTTCCAAAGTAAAACCTACCAATGTGGTTTATGGCACCGGCATTGATTATATGGATTTTGAAGGGCGAAACATTCGAGCGGATTTTGAACATTTTTCATTTATGAGCATGTATTTGCCCAGTGGTACCAATGATAAACGTTTGGCGGTCAAATTTCGTTATATGGATGATTTTTTAGAATATACCAAACAATTAAAAAAGGATTTTCCAAAATTGATTATCAGTGGTGATTATAATATCTGCCACCAACCAAAAGATATTCACGATCCGATGCGCTTACAATATGTATCAGGTTTTCTGCCTGAAGAGCGGGCGTGGTTGTCAAAATTTATAGACAGTGGTTTTGTAGACAGTTTCAGACAATTTGATGCCCGTCCCGAACAATATACTTGGTGGAGTTATCGGGCCGGTTCACGGGAACGCAATAAGGGTTGGCGCTTGGACTATCATATGATAACACCTGCTTTACAAGATATAGTTAAACGCAGTATCATCTTGCCGGAAGCCAAGCATTCTGATCATTGTCCCATATTGATTGAATTGCATCAAAAAAGCAAGCTATAGAATTACAGCTTGCTTCAAATTTTAAATCTATCAGAAATTACTTTTTGATTCGGTTATTGAACCGCAAAATATAATAACTGATGACATAACCTAAAATCATCCCTAAAACAGCTTTAAGGGCAAAGTCTCCGGTTAAAAAGGTTCTGACAATACTATCTTGCACTTTATCAAAAACATGATAATAGTGAAAGAAAGCTGTCAATATAAATCCCCATGTTATTCCAATGAGCTTATATTGTTTATCACTTATATTCAAATAAGGCACACTTGTTTTCATAATATTACTGATTTGATACAAATATAAAGAAAATTAATAAGCCGAAAGCTGATAGATTCCGGCTTATTATAAAATAACTATTTATTTCGAATATTAGCTTGTGCAGCAGCCAAACGTGCAATCGGCACACGATAAGGCGAGCAACTAACATAATGCAAATCGGCTCTATGGAAAAAGTCTATAGAACTCGGCTCTCCCCCATGTTCACCACAAATACCTAAAGAAATATCAGGTCGGGTTTGGCGGCCTTTTTTAACGGCCATTTTAACCAACTGACCTACCCCTTCTTGATCGAGTTTTTCAAACGGATCTGCTTTCAAAATACCTTTAGCTTTGTAAACCGGTAAGAATTTGCCGGCATCATCACGAGAATAACCGAAAGTCATTTGAGTTAAATCATTGGTGCCAAACGAGAAAAATTCGGCTGATTCGGCAATCTCATCTGCTGTTAAAGCAGCTCGAGGTATTTCAATCATCGTACCGACTTTATAATCAATACGATCACTGGATTCTTCAAAAACTTTTTTAATAGTGTCTTCTATGATTTGTTTTTGTAAAAGCATTTCCTCTTTTTTACCAACCAAAGGCACCATTATTTCAGGTCTGGCATTGACACCGCGTTTTTTCAAATTTAATGCGGCTTCAATAATGGCTCTGGTTTGCATTTCCGTAATTTCCGGATAGGTGTTTCCCAAACGGCAACCTCGATGGCCGAGCATTGGATTAAATTCGGATAAATCTTCTACTTTTTGTTTAATCACGGCAACATCTACACCCATCACATCTGCCATTTCTTGTTGTCCTTTTTCATCGTGTGGCACAAATTCGTGCAAGGGTGGATCGAGTAAGCGCACTGTAACGGGAAGGTCATGCATGGCTTCTAAAATACCTTCAAAATCTTTACGTTGAATCGGTAATAATCGATCAAGAGCAGCACGTCTTCCGGCTTCATCTTCTGCCAAAATCATTTCACGCATTGCAATAATTTTATCCCCTTCAAAGAACATATGTTCCGTTCTACACAATCCTATACCTTTGGCGCCGAAATCACGAGCTACGGCGGCATCTTTAGGAGTATCAGCGTTGGTGCGCACATACATACGCGAATGCTTGTCAGCCAATTGCATCAATTCTGCAAATTCACCGCTTAATTTGGGTTCGATTGTATCAATTTTACCGGTATATACTTCGCCTGTAGAACCATTTAATGAAATCCAATCGCCTTCTTTAAAAGTTACCCCTCTTGAAGTCAAAGTTCT
>WGDF01000031.1 GCA_015493405.1 Flavobacteriaceae bacterium | reverse complement strand
TGAGCCCGATCAAGTCATCACTTTGTATTTTTCCGATCCGGTTAGCACGCGTCAAAATCTCAAAGGTTTGATTTATTTTAAACCGGCAAAGCCCTTACGTTTTTTGATAAAAAACAACAGTATCAAAGTTTATCCGAAACAACGGCTCAACCAACCGCAAACACTCAATATCAGTCGCAGTTTGCGAAATTCAATGGGTAAAAAATTGGGTAAAACTTATACAAAAACCATTAAATTTAGCAGTTTAAAACCCAATATTGAAGCCGTCAGTAAAGGTAATATTTTGCCGGATGCCAACGGCTTGGTTTTCCCTTTTAAAGCGGTTAATTTGAAAGCGGTTAAGGTTAAAATCATCAAAATATTTGAGAAAAATGTGCCGCAATTCCTGCAAGTCAATCAGTTAAACGGTAGTCGTGAATTGGCACGGGTCGGGCGGATTGTTTACAAAGATGAAGTCCCGCTTAAATCTGATAAAGCTATTGATTATGGTTCGTGGAATGTCTTTGCACTCGACTTGTCCAATTTAATCAAAGTGGAACCAGGGGCTATTTACCGCGTGGAAATCAGTTTTAACCAAAAGCAATCTTTATATAATTGTCAGGGAAGCACTTCGCAAAATTTGACTTCAACCACTGCAACAGATAATGAAGAGCGTCGCTATGACGGCCCTAGCGATGATTATTATTATGAAGATGATTATTACTACAACGATTACGATTACTCTCAGCGCAACAATCCGTGTAATCCATCTTATTACTACGATAGCAGCCGTAAAATCAAGCGCAACGTTTTGGCGTCCAATCTCGGTATCATTGCCAAAGAAAACGGCGATCATACGATGAATGTATTTGTAACCGATTTGATTACGACGCAAAATATATCCGGTGCCGACATTAAAATTTATGATTACCAGCACCAATTGATAGGGCAGGGCATAACAGATGCGGAGGGGCATGCTGAAATCAAATTGCCACGAAAAGGTTTTTTGATTATTGCAGGAAAAGATAAGCAAACAGGCTATTTGCGGATAGATAATGGCAGTTCGTTGTCCTTGAGTATGTTTAATGTGTCTGGACAAAAAGTGTTAAAAGGTATTAAGGCATATCTGTTTGCCGAACGTGGCATTTGGCGGCCGGGCGATAGCATCTATCTCAATGCCATTATTGCGGATAAGAATCAAGAATTGCCAAAAAATCATCCGGTAGTTTTGGAAGTTTACAATCCGCAAAATCAACTCTTTTTACGACGCGTCGAAACCCAATCCAATCACAATTTTTATGATTTTCGTTTGGCAACACCACCTGAAGCCCTGACCGGCAATTGGCACGCCAAACTAAAAGTGGGTGGTGCGACCTTTACCAAAACGCTTAAAATAGAAGCCATTAAGCCCAATCGTTTAAAAATTCATTTGAAATTTAATGGTGATATTTTGCACAAACAAGATCATAATTTTCAACTCGAATCCAAGTGGTTGCACGGGGCACCGGCAAGTAATTTACGAGCGGTAGTTGAAATGCGTTTGTCTAAAGGCAAAACCAATTTTAAAAACTATCCGGATTATCATTTTGATGATGCTTCCAAAACTTTTTATGGCAATACCGAAACCCTTTTTGACGGTAAACTGGATGCAGATGGAAAAGCTGCCATTCCTTTAAATATAGAAGTGGATAAAGCGCCCGGTATGTTACAGGCGAATTTCAAAACCCGTGTGTTTGAAAATGGTGGCGATTTCAGTATCGACCGCGAAAAGAAACCTTACTCGCCTTATAAATCTTATGTCGGAGTCAAAATACCCAAAGGTAAAGGTTGGAATGATGCGTTATATTCCGATGAACCGAATTTAATTCCTATTGTAACCGTAGATGAATATGGTAAGCCTGTCAATCGGAAAAAACTCAAAATTGAAGTCTATGAAATTTCTTGGCAATGGTGGTGGCAGCGAGACAGCAACGAGGATTTGGGCTATTATTTGCAATCACATAGCAGTAAAAAACTCATTACAGATTATATTTCGACCAAAAACGGCAAGGCAATTTACGAACTCAAATTTTCCCATGACACTTGGGGTCGAAAATTTATCCGCATTACCGATCCGGTATCGGGTCACAGCACCGGCAAAGTGTTTTATACCGACTACAAAGGTTGGTGGGATAACAACAACGGCAAAGCGCCGGGTGGTGTTGAAATGTTGACTTTTGCAACAGACAAAAAACAATACCAAATTGGTGATGACGTGCAAATCAATCTACCGGTCAGTGATCAAGGTAAGGCCTTAGTCAGTATAGAAAACGGTAGCCGGATGTTAAAAAGTTTTTGGGTGGATATTGCCAAAGACCAACATAAAGTCAGCTTTACAACGACGGCGGATATGAGTCCGAATGTTTATGTGCATATTTCATATGTGCAGGCATATGAGCATACCGATAACGATCGCCCCATTCGCTTGTATGGTGTGCAGGGTATCAGCGTCATTAATCCCGACACACATCTGCATCCGGTATTGAAGATGCCTAACGAACTGCGTCCCGAAAGCACGGTGCAAATCAAAGTTAAAGAACAAAACGGTAAACCGATGACTTACAGCTTGTTTGTAGTTGATGACGGCCTGCTTGACTTAACCCGTTTTAAAACACCGGCACCTTGGAATGCATTTTATGCCAAAGAAGCCTTGGGCGTCAAAACTTATGATATGTATAATTACGTGATGGGGGCATTTAGCGGACAAATTGCCGGTTTGTTAGCCATCGGTGGGGATGAAGAATTGATAGAAAGCGGTACTAAAAAAGCTAATCGTTTTAAACCGGTAGTCAAATTTTTAGGTACTTTCCATTTAGACAAAGGTCAAACCAAAACGCATAAATTTACAATGCCCAACTATATCGGTTCGGTCAGGACGATGTTAGTAGCAGGCAATATGCAAGGCGCTTACGGACATGCCGACAAAACCACACCGGTCAAAAAACCTTTAATGGTCTTGGCGAGTTTGCCGCGTGTGTTAGGACCGCAAGAACAAGTCAGCTTGCCGGTAACGGTCTTTTCGGATGGCAAAGTGAAAGACGTCAAAGTTAAGGTGACAACCAATGGTATTTTACAACTCAATTCCGGTGCTGTTCAAAACCTGCATTTTGACCAAGCCGGTGAGAAAATGGTTTATTTTGATATGACGGTTGCCCGCAAAGTCGGGAATGGCAAGGTTAAAGTTATTGCATCGGGTGGGGGCGAAAAAGCCGATTACACGATTGATATTCCCGTGCGATTGGCCAATCCCGAAATCACGCGGGTCAAAGATGGCGTTGTCGATACCGGACAAACTTGGCAAGCCGATATGGTGCCTTTTGGCATTATCGGGACTAATAAAGCGGTTTTGGAAGTGTCAAGCATTCCACCGATTAATTTGGCGCAACGATTGGAATATTTGATGACCTATCCGCACGGTTGTAT
>WGDF01000030.1 GCA_015493405.1 Flavobacteriaceae bacterium | reverse complement strand
TCGTTCAAATCATCTTGATGATCGACTACTTGGGCAAACAGGCTTTTTTCTCGCGCCCAAAAGGCAGTATGCCATTTTGTGGCATTGATAGCCATTTCGCTAAAAGCAGCTTGTCCCATTTTGCGTTTTACGGCCGGAGCTATAACATACGGGCCAATGCCGATAGACAATTCCGATAATTTAACAGCGGCTTTGTCAGTAGCCAAGGCGTAATCGGCAGCAGCTATGAGCCCTACACCCCCACCAACGGCTTTACCTTGAACTTTGGCTATGATAAATTTAGGATTTTCTCGCATTGCATTGATAACACGGGCAAATCCCATAAAAAATGCGACGGCTTGTGCTTCATTTTTTAAGGCCAATAATTCATCAAACGAAGCGCCGGCACAAAAGGTGCGCCCCTCACTTTGTAAGACTATGGATTTGATTTCAGGGTTTGTTCCGGCTTGCTGAATTTTATCAGCCAATTCTTTCAACAAATAGGAAGGTAAGGCATTGCTCGAAGGGTGAAAGAAGGTAATATAACCGACTTGGTTGACGGTGTCCAGTTTAATATATCCTTGTGTCATAGGTAATAAATTTGTAGCATAATAGCGAATATGATGATAAGCGTTAAAATTAAATAAAAGATTTTAAAAATAAATCCATAATATGAATTTTTATAGTTTTTGTAATGGGTTCCTCTCAGTTTAGAAAAGGATGCTTTTTGGTTGGACTTATTCTTTTCTAATGAAATAAAACAATTTTCACGACTTTTAAATTGACCTTTATCTTTCAGTAAAGATCGATTGTTTCTCAAGCTGTTTACGCTGTCTAAACCAAAGCCGCCGCCGCCCATTGCTATTATTTTTTTAGTTTATAAGGATAACGCTTATATAACCAACCTGTTACAAAACATTTAAGACTTGTTCCTTAATCTTTTCTAACTCATCTTTCATTTTAACGACTTCCTTTTGAATGAGGCTATCATTGGCTTTGGAACCTATGGTGTTTATTTCACGCCCCATTTCTTGGGTAATAAAGCCCAATTTTTTTCCTTTTAGATCAGTGTCAATAGCCAATTCTTGTTCAAAATAAGCCAAATGATTTTTTAAACGCACTTTTTCTTCATTGATATCAAACTTTTCCAGATAATAAATCATTTCTTGCTCAAAACGATTGTTGTCTATATCTTGATGCAACTGGTCCAAAGCTTCTTTTAGCCGGTTTTTGACCCGAATCAGACGATCACCATCCATACTGCTGATATAATCCAGCCCTTTTTTGATATTTTTAAGCCGTCGTTTTAGATCTGTTTCAAGTGACGCTCCTTCATCTCTCCGGTATTGGGTGAGTTGGCTTGCAGCTTGAGATAGAATATCCTGAATGGTTTGCCATTCGGTTTCATCCAAGTCATTTGTTTCAGTTTTTAACACATCGGGTAATCTTAAAGCCGCCACCAATAATTGGGTTTCATCAGCATCAGGTTGTATCATTTTAAGTTGTTCGATATAGGCGGTTAAAATTTTTGAGTTAATTGTGTTATGAGGTTTTTCTTCTAAATCTTCAATATTAATAGTTAAATCAATTTTTCCTCTTTTTAAATGGCGAGATAAAAATTTGCGAATAAACATTTCTTTTTCTCTATAGGCAGATGGAATTCTGGTTTTCAGATCCATATTTTTACTATTTAGTGCCCGTAGTTCAATGCTGATATTTTTGGTGTTAAGATTCTTTGAAGCTTTTCCAAAGCCGGTCATAGATAAGATCATAATTCTTTATTTTTTTTGGACGGACAAATTTACCAAATAAACGCCCGTTATGATTAATGAAGCAGAAACAAGTTTAATCCAATTCAGTTGATCTGCACCTACAAAGATAGCAAATATCGTGGCAATTAAGGGTTGAAGGTAAATAAATACACTCATCGTTGTCGGTTTGAGCGCTTTCAAAGCTATTAGGTTGAATAAATATGTTAAAACTGTCGAAAATAAAACGACAAACCCAATTTTAAGATGGATTTCAAGCGGAATAGTTTCCCATTTCAAGTGCATAAATTCATTAAAGCTAAAAGGTAAAATCAAAATAAATCCGAAAGTGTATAACCATTTGGCAAATGTTATGGGGCTGTATTTGGCTAGGATAGGTTTGGCGAGAATAAGATAAATGGCATAAGATACAGCATTGAGAGCGACTAAAGCATTGCCTAAGCGGGGATTACTGCCTTGTAGCACATGGTTTTTGCCATATAAAATTAAAAATGCAGCGCCTCCCATTCCCAATAAGACGCCCAATATTTTGTATTTATTAATGGGATTTTTTAAAAATATAAAAGAAAAAACCATAACAAAAATAGGCGCAGTAATCATCAAAACGGAAGCTGATATGGGAGAGGTGTAGGATAAACCAGTCAAAAAACTCATCATGTTAATAGCTATTCCGAATAAGGCAGCTATAAAAAATTTGAAATAATCCCTGTGTTCAATTTTTTCTTTGGGCAGTAATAAAGAAAGCAACCAAAAAACACTCATAGCGCCGCTCACGCGCATTAAAACAAACGCAAAAGACGGAATATGTATTTTCATAACGTCTTTGGCAACCGTAAAGGTAACGCCATAAATCAGAGCAGCTAAAAATGCAAAGAGTAACCCTTTTTGTCTACTCATAAGTGCTGTAAATTTTCTTTCAAGGCTGCAACTGTTTTTTTGCTGCTTCCAATGAAAATATTTGGGCCGATAATAATAACCGGTCTTTTTAAAAAAGTATAATGTTGTAATAAATAATGACGGAAATCGGCCTCAGTTAAATCTTGTGATTTTAACCCC
>WGDF01000029.1 GCA_015493405.1 Flavobacteriaceae bacterium | reverse complement strand
GATATAAAAAAGGCTGTCTCTTTATTTGAGACAGCCCTTTTTAAATCTATTTTATAAGATTATTTCAAATTATTGATCCCACCAAACTTTACTGGTATTACTATCAGTTTGAGGAACTAAGGCATTAACACCGGATTGGTAGTTAGCACCATTTAAACCACTTTCATTAGATGGATAGATATATCTTCTAGGGATATGGCCATCATTTAGGTAGTCGTGTGCAGGATGCAAAGTAGGGAAGTCAGTTCTTCTCCATTCAGCCCAAGCTTTAAATCCTTGAGGGAACAAGCTCACCCATTTTTCTTCAGCAATAACCTGAGCAAAAGAGGTGTTTCCGGCATCAGTTACCCGTGCAGCTGCATAAGTGGGTGCATAATCGGGTAATTCATTGAGATCTCTAACGACATCTTGACTTGAGCTTTCTAAATTAGGAAAAACTTTGTATTTGTTCAATGAACTATAAGAAGCTTCAATACCATTAGTTAACATTGTAGCTACATCTTCTGAGGTCCAACCTAAATTGGCAGCATCGGCACGGTTAAGATAGGTATAAGAAGCGGTCATTAAAGGTAAGGAAGCCTTAACATCTCGCCAATATGATTTATTCATTTGTGCATCTCCGGCTTGAGTAGCATGATAACCATAAGGACGGCCATCAGCTGAAAAATCAGAAGAATATACTTTCAAACGTAAATCCGGAGTATGATTTGAGGTAGGATTCAAGGTAAATAAACCTGTAACACCATGTAAAGCATCTGTAAACTCTTTAGACAAATTATAATCTCTACCTCTGTTTCTTGACCAAGGATTGTTTTGTCCCGTAGCAGGGTTATAGAATGTGAACCAAGCTTCATCATCAATGTCTTCAATCACACCATTGGCATCATTTAAGGCATTTTTAAATTCAGTAGCCGCATAAGCACTGGCCCCCGGATATTTTTTAGACAATTGTAAGCTGGCTTCCAAAATAAAGGAATTCGCAAATTTTTTCCATCGGGTAACATTGCCGTTGTAAACAATATCACCAGTAGGACCGGCTAAATTTTCATCCATCAAGTCTCTGGCTGCCTTAACTTGATCAATGATTCCTTTATAAATAGATTCTTGAGAATCATAGGCAGGAGTTAAATTATCAAGTCCTTTCATAGCTTCAGAATAAGGCACATTACCAAAATTGTCTGTAACTCTTTTGTAAATAATTGCTTGCATAATCATAGCAACGCCTTTTTGATTTTCCACTGCACCTTCATCTAGAATAGTTTGTGTAATGTTATCCGGATTATCTAAGAAGTTAATTGCTTTTTGCAAAGCACTAATTTCATTTCTATAGTAAGCTCCCCAAAAAGAGGCAGATTCACTATAACGCATTTCATCGGTATACACATTTTGTGTTAGATACTGAACATACAGCGTGGGGCGAATCAAATATTCTCTACCTGCTAACGCTGCATAATCAACTTGGGCAGCGGTTAGTAAGGCTTTAGGGTCCGGATCTGCCGGTCCATTGGGGTTTTCGTTCATGTCACCAAAATTGACATTCTTACATGCTCCGACTGACAGAGCAAGAGCGATATATAATAATATTGTTTTTAAATTTTTCATTTTTCTAGAATTTTATTTTTAAGTTCATACCGAAACTTCTAGTTCCCGGAAGCTGTCCGTTTTCACCATAAGTTTGAGCCAATTCTGAAGGGTCCCAGCCATGCACGTTATCTTTTGCTACAGCAATCATTAACAAGTTTCTGCCGATCAGACCAACAGAAGCGCCTTTGACGGCTTTACCTAAGAAGCCTTTAGGGAAATCATAAGATAATGCAACTTCACGCAGTTTAATATAACTGGCATCGTGTATAAAAGGTTCAGCCAAACGGTTACCATACCATTGTGCTGCCCAAGTATGTGCATCAATATAGTTATCATATGGTGTGCCATCGGCTTTTACGCCTGTAATATGTTCACCACCACCATCGGCTACGGCATCACGTTTGGGGTTACCTTTGTCATTATTTCCGGCTGTTTCAGCATATAAACCGGTATAGGTTCCCCACATTTCCGATAAGGAGAAGAATTTACCGCCTTTTTGAAAATCTATAGCAGCAGTTAAGGAAACACCTTTATAAGAGAAAGAGTTTAAAAAACCACCGGTAAAGTCGGGTAAAACACTACCGAAATACATATTTTGTTGAACGGCATAGGTGCCATTAGGATTGATAACGATG
The DNA here is from genome assembly GCA_015493405.1 of Flavobacteriaceae bacterium. Lineage (GTDB taxonomy): Bacteria > Bacteroidota > Bacteroidia > Flavobacteriales > Flavobacteriaceae > WGBX01. The sequence goes on along the minus strand of WGDF01000029.1, from coordinate 5,745 downwards.
TTACCATTAGCATCTCTTTTATAGCCGGTTCCTTTTAATTGGCCCCACTCTTCGCCGGCTTTGTGTTCTAAAGTTACAAAACTAAAGGCCGGTCTGTTTGAAGCGCCATCAGGGGTAATGTCACTGCCGGTAACGCCGGGTGCTTGCAAGACGGGAACGCCTTCTCTAATTCTATTAACCATGGTTTTGTTTTTACCAAAGTTAAAAGCCATATTCCAATTAAAGCCGTTTCTGTCTGCTTTAAAAATATCTCCATTTAGGGTAAATTCAATACCTTTTCTTTCAATCTCGCCGGCATTGGTTAAGAATCGGCTATATCCGGTTGTGGGTGAAATTGAGATTGGTATAATTTCATCCGTTCTAACTTCATCATAATAAGTGAAAGTAAAGCCTAAACGGTTTTTAAAGAATTTTAAATCTGTACCAAATTCAGTTGCTGTACTCAACGCCGGTTTGATATTCGGATCAACCAAGGTGCCCGGAGTATAAGTATAAACATGCGAACCTGAACCACCGACAGCTTTGTCTCCTAGAATGTAAGTCGGATTAATTTGGAGCGCATCCACATCATCACCTACTTGTCCCCAACTGGCCCTTAATTTGGCAAATGACAACACGTCATTTTTCTCTAATAATTTACTCACGAGGAATGACAGACCGACAGAAGGGTAGCCATAACCGTTATGATTAGTGGGCAACGCTGAACTCCAGTCTTGTCTGTAAGTGGCATCCAAATATACAAAATCTTTATAGCCGACAGATAATTTTGAATATAAACTGTTCACTTGTTTTTTGTAAAGATATGTTTTATTTACAGGAACTTCGGCTGCATTGTTAAACACATAAACATCGGGAATAACTAAACCACCTTGAGCCACACCGAGAACCATTTGAGTGGCTTCTCTATAGTAATTATTTCTTCTGATATTTCCTCCTACAAATCCTTGAATATCAAAGTTTTCAAATTTGTTTTTATAACCGATGCGAGCATGGTAATTGTCTTCTTGGGAGGTTCTGTCATATAATCCAAAACCATTTTGCCATGGATTATATAAACTAGTTCCGGCAGAAAGAGCTAAAAAATGATCGAGCTTGTATTGGTTATGGAAATTATTGTGAAATCTTGACATACCGGAATTGAAATTCCAATGGTCGTTGATTTTATAGTCAACCCCAAGACTAGCCGTATATTTATTAGATTTATTTCGGTTGTCATAATGTTCTAACCAAGTATAGGCATTATACCAAAATGCCGGTTTTTTAAAGTCTTCTACGCCATAATAATTTCCATACAAGCCATAATAATCAGGTCCCCACCAGTTCCAAGAAGTGCTATAACCGTCAGGCGTGGTTAAATCTTTTAATTCTCTCATTTTTTTGGTATCTAATTGACGGCCAAACCATGAGTTAAAAGACCCGGTTGTTTGGTTACCGTAATCATCATTAAAGTCTCCATGGATTTTAGAGTAAGTCAAGTTCATACCTAAAGTTACTTTTAATTTGGGAGTAACATCATAACTGAAGTTAGAATTGACATAGTTTTTACTCATATCCGTTGAAGGAATGATACCGTTAACATTCAATCTTGAATAAGCAAAACGAGCTGTAAATTTATCTCCACCACCGCTAATAGCTACATTAGATTTATTATAAACCCCTGTGTTAAAGAAATTTTTAACATTGTTGGGTTGGGCTACATATTTTGCAGTTTGACCATAATAAGGGCTGTCAGGCCACCAAGCATACCAAGGCATATAGTCTTCACCATCAAATTTCGGACCCCAACTTTCATCTGCATAGTTATTATCCCAAGTTAGATATCTTTGACCTGCAAACTCGCTACCTTGCCAGTATGTGGGATAAACAAAACTGGGCAATTGAGAGCCGAATGTGTCAAATGAAGCATCTCCCTCATAGCCTTGACCGTATTCATTTTGGTAATTGGGCAAATAGGCCACTTTATCCATAGTTACGGCAGTACCTAATTCTACGGTAAAAGATCCTTTTTTGGCTTTGATACTTTGCAATACCACAACACCTGAAGCCGCTCTTTGACCATACAATGCAGTTGCAGTAGGGCCTTTTAAGACGTTAACGGAAGCAATATTGTCCATGTCGATATCATTAGGGTCGTCAACAGGCACGCCATCTAAAATGTAAAGCGGATCATCATCGGATGTTAAAGCAATAGCACCCCGAATTCTGATTTTACCGGATTTACCTAATTTTGACCCTGCTTGTCCATTAATTTGAACACCGGCAACTTTACCGGCAATAGCAGTTTTAATATTGTCATTATGGGTAACATTTAATTCCTTTTGTTTCACTTGTTGGGCAGCATAAGAAAGTGTTTTCTCTTCTCTTTTGATACCCAAAGCTGTTACCACGACTTCATGAAGTTTGGAGCCTTCTTTCAATTGTACATTAATGACATTAGAGTCTCCAACTTTTTTAGTAACAGTATTATACCCTACATAAGAGAACACAAGCGTTTGGCCTTTGTCTGCTTTAATAGTGTATTTACCGTCAAAATCTGTTGTGGCACCGGTATTGGTTCCTTTTACCACAATGTTTACACCCGGAAGGGCTTCCCCCGTTCCGGTTTCAGTAACCACTCCCGTGATTACCTTACCTTGTGCAAAAGATAATTGCACAACTAACGCTAACATGAGCGTTAAGATTACATTAAACTTTGTTCTCATCTTCTTTTATTTTTGAGTTTGTCAAGCACAAATATCTTAATAAAAAGTTAATTATACAACTTTTCGGACTAAATTTTAATATAAATGGCTGTTTTAAAATTTGATAGTTTCCTTAATGTTAATGTAAGATGATTGATTATCAGTATGATACGATGTGTTTAAGGGTAATACAAATTCAAATGTTAAAATTTGATTTTTATTAAGAATTTGCACCCCAAGGCCTGTATTTATATATGAATTCATTAAGTTTTTTGCTACTGTTGTGCGTATATAATCAGTGATGAGGTATATTCTAGTTGTATTATAAGCATAAGCAAACTCATTTTTTAGGCTTAATAAGGTTGTAATCTTTTCCGGCCTTATGTTTTCTTTTCGCCACAAATGATATTTGAGTTGTTGCAAACTACCATTATCAGCATTAAGATTATGATATATTTGAGACTGGGAATTGAGTTCTAATTTTTTGTATAACGTTTGGTTCAAACTCAGATGAAAATAGAAATCAGAAATTGCTTTTCTTTCCCAATCGAAATTTACAACGCTTTCTATATATTTTTCAGGTTTACCATTATTAAATTGAAAATTGTATAAATAATGCAGACCGGTTAAAGTTTGTTGATAGGAAGCCGGAGTTTGTTTAAATTCTTTTGAAAAAATGAGTCCGATATTTTGCCGTGACGATCTCAAAGTTAAAGTGGATTCCAGCAATAAATCTGAATTTATGGTGTCTTTTTGATAAGTTAAAATTCTATTTTTAAAATCAAATCCGGTTCCCATAAAATAAGGCAAATCAACCCAAAAATCTATTTGTTGGTTTTTAAGTCTTTTTTGCCATTTAAAACTGACACTTTCATTTTGATTAAAAAGATTATAAAATAGCGTCTTCAAATGGCCTTCCAACTGTATTTTCCCGACTTGCTTGTCATAGCTAAAACCTAAAAGGCCGTCTAAAGTATGACTTTTCTTTAATTGAGCTTTAATGACGACAATGTTTCTTGCTTTTAAAAAATTAATCAAGGGCAATGCCGACATTTTAAAATTGGTGTTTTGGTTCACAAACTGATTGATTTGTGCTAAAACACTTTGACTAATCGGTTGGTGCTTAAATTTTTTTTGAAGCCTTTTGATGCAATTCCTTGGGAAAGCATGTTTTGAAATCATAACAATGCTATCAATCCGTCTTTTTTTCAGACTTTTGATTTGATAATAGAGACTTAAATGCATTGAATCTATTTTAAGACTATCCGCTACCAATCGGTTAAACAAGTAACCGGATCTGATGAGGGAATCGTTGGTTTGGTTTAAAACCTTTTGTAATTGGCTAATTTTTATTTTTTTAACCGGAGAATGGGCTATATATAAATATAATGTATCATTTAAGGTTTTAACTTGGGACGTTATATTTAGATTTAAAAATGGGCGTAAAGAAAAATCCGGCTTTGTGATAATTTTCAATGAATCTATCCTATTTATAGATGATAGACCTTTAAAATTATGATGTTGCCCCCATGCTTTCAAACTGATGAGCAATAAACAAATAATGATCTTTTTCATGGGAGTGATTGTAAAATTGAGGGCATAAAATTAAGCCGATGATAAATATAATAAAAATAATGATCATATAGAAAGCTTGATTTTATTTCAAACAGAAACGCCTTAAGACGTTCTTTATTGTCATATTCAAAATATTTTTTTGTAATTATGTATAAATCAGTTTGAAATGCAAAAAAATATTTCTATCTTTGCCGTCCGAAAAAGAATAAATATATAAACATATGCCTACAATTCAACAATTAGTTAGAACAGGAAGAACCAAAATAACTAAGAAGAGTAAATCGGCTGCTTTAAAAGGTAGTCCTCAAAAACGTGGTGTGTGTGTGCGTGTTTATACGACAACGCCAAAAAAACCGAATTCCGCTATGCGTAAAGTTGCGCGGGTTCGTTTGACTAACGGCAATGAAGTAAACGCATACATCGGCGGTGAAGGACACAATTTGCAAGAGCACTCGATAGTATTAGTTAGAGGTGGAAGGGTGAAAGATTTACCCGGAGTAAGATACCATGTTATTCGTGGCGCGTTAGATACCGCCGGAGTAGATGGAAGAAAACAACGCAGATCCAAATATGGAACAAAACGCCCTAAGAAGTAATAGAAAAAATTAAGACATGAGAAAAGGAAGACCTAAAAAAAGACAAATTTTACCCGATCCTAAGTTTAATGACACCTTGGTTACAAGATTCGTTAATAACTTGATGTGGAATGGTAAGAAATCTCTAGCTTTCAATTTATTCTATGAAGCTCTAGATGTCGTTGACCAAAAGAAAGGAGAAGAAGAAAAATCAGCATTAGAAATCTGGAAACAGGCTTTATCTAATGTTATGCCTCACGTTGAGGTAAGAAGTCGTCGTGTAGGAGGAGCTACTTTCCAAATACCTATGCCCGTTCGACCGGAAAGAAAAGTGTCATTAGCCATGAAATGGATGATCAATTTTGCGCGCAAACGCAATGAGAAATCATATCCTCAAAAATTAGCTGCCGAAATTATGGCTGCCTATAAAGAAGAAGGCGGTGCTGTTAAAAAGAAAATGGATACACACAGAATGGCAGAAGCTAATAAAGCATTCTCACATTTTAGATTTTAATAAAAAGCAGTAATGGCAAAAGATTTAAGCAAAGTTAGAAATATTGGTATTGCAGCGCATATTGATGCCGGTAAAACCACTGTTACCGAACGAATATTATATTATACGGGAATCAGTCACAAGATTGGTGAAGTACACGATGGCGCTGCCACAATGGACTGGATGGAGCAGGAGCAAGAAAGAGGTATTACCATTACTTCAGCAGCAACACAATGTGTATGGCCTTATAGAGGTGAAAATTACACTGTGAATATTATAGATACTCCGGGCCACGTCGATTTTACTGTAGAAGTAGAACGTTCTTTACGTGTATTAGACGGTATGGTAGCCTTATTTAGTGCTGTTGATGGTGTCGAACCACAATCGGAAACGGTATGGCGACAAGCGGATAAATACAAGG
>WGDF01000028.1 GCA_015493405.1 Flavobacteriaceae bacterium | reverse complement strand
CGTCTATTGAGCACCCCTGTTTTTCAGACTGCAAAGATAGGTGTTTTTTTAATCAAAATCGATTATCATAAAAATTTTATCTCTCAAAATCTTATGAAAATAAATTTTGATAACAATCTAATTATTATCAAAAAGCCCTGTCAATTCTTTATTTCAAAACTCAGCGGTAATTGATATTGAATTGAAATAGGATCCCTATGCGCCTTGGCAGGTACCAATTTTGGCACCAAGTTGATAACGCGCTCCATTTCTTTATTAAGAGACTGATAAGGTGACTGAATATTTATATTTCCAATAGAACCATCAAAATTAATGGTAAAAGAAATCATCATATTGACTTGGGCGGTATCTTTAACGGCATGCAATAATGCATCATTAAAATTGTTGGAAATAAGATGGAGTAATTGTTTTTTTAAACACGGCATTTTTTGAGAAGTTTGTTCACAGCCGGGGTAAACTGGCATGGCATCAGGTTTAGATTGTGCCGAGCCGAATACGGAAATATTTAATAATAGAATAAGTAATAAAATAGATTTATTCATTTTTTTACGAAAATTTAATTTATAGAGATTAAAAAGAAAATTATGATTTATCAGTTCAAAATTATGTATTTTTTCTTAATTTTAGGTAAAGAAAGTTATTTATGAAAAGAAATTGGTTTATTATTCTGATATTTGGCCTGCTTGTTTCCTGTCATTCTAAAGAAATAGTGCATACTAATACTACATATATGCCCCGTAAAATGTTCAGCCCGAAAGAACAAAATATTTTACAGGTAGCTCAGCAGATTATAGACCGGGCCTATTTTGGGAGTCTCATCACAATAGACGTTCAAGGACAACCCAAAGCCCGTTTAATGGAGCCCTTTGCGCCCAATCCTAACTTTGTAATTTATCTGGCTACTAATCCTAAAAGTCGTAAGGTTAAAGAAATTAAAGCCAATCCGATTGCCAGTCTGCATTATGTGGATGAGCCTCGAACAGGATATGTATCACTATATGGTAAAATTTATGAGGTTAAAAACGATCGCATCAAAAAAGCCCATTGGAAAAAAGGTTGGGAACACTTCTACCAAAACAAAGGAGATGCTTATACACTATTGAAATTTGTTCCTGATTATTTAGAAGTCATTAGCATTCGTGATCATTTAAATGGCAATCCCAAAACTTGGCATCCGGCAAAGGTCATTTTAAATGCAAATGAAATTAAATAATAGACGCTTTTCTTAGAAAATAATTGACAAAAATCAGCACTATGAAAATTTTAAAAGAAATATCAGGAGTCAAAAAAAGCTTATTTTTATTAGCGCCCATAATTTTGGCAGGTTTTATACTCTTTCCTGAAATTTTGGATAAAGATAAACCTGTAATAGCTTATACGGCAGGTATAGCTATCTTGATGGCGATATGGTGGATGACTGAGGTCTTACCCCTTGGCGTTACGGCGCTTATTCCCGTTGCTATTTTTCCCTTATTAGGAATTATGAATGGTAAGGCCGTTTCCGAAGTCTATTTCAACCACTTGATTTTCTTGTTTATAGGCGGTTTTTTGATGGCTCTGGCTATGGAAAAATGGCATTTGCACCGTCGAATTGCACTACGTCTCCTGTTATGGATTGGCTTAAGTCCGGCTCGTATATTATTGGGCTTTATGCTGACCACAGCTTTCTTATCTATGTGGATTTCCAATACAGCAACCACGATGATGATGGTTCCTATTTTATTATCTATTATTGCCAAAATGGAAGAACTCAAAGGAAATAAAGGGGTGCGCCAAATGGAAAAAGGTTTGTTATTGGGGATTGCATATGCCGCTTCAATTGGTGGCATTGCCACTTTAATCGGCACACCTCCTAACCCATTGTTTATCAGGGTTTTTAAAATATATTTTCCTAAAGCGCCGGATATTTCTTTTGCACAATGGCTATTTTTTGCTTTTCCGTTGTCTGTTTTGCTTTTGACAATTACTTTCATTTATTTATATGCCGTATTTTTTAGAAAAGGTAAAGCCAGTTTCAATATCGGCAAAGATGTCATTGGCAAAGAATACCATTCTTTGGGACAGATGCAATACGAAGAACGTTGGGTGCTGGGCTTATTTGTAACTTTAGCATTGCTATGGCTGTTCAGGCGCCCTATTCATTTAGGACATTTTACCGTGCCGGGATGGTCACAAATATTCAGACATCCCAAATGGATAACTGATGGAAATGTCGCTATATTCATTGGAATTTTACTCTTTATTATTCCGGCTAAAAATAAAGCCAAATCAAAATACTTGATGGATTGGCATACGGCAGAACGCATTCCTTGGAATATCATTTTGCTTTTTGGCGGTGGCTTTGCTTTGGCAGCGGGATTTAAACAATCGGGCTTATCCGCTTATATTGGAGAGAGTTTGACCGGTTTAAAAGATATTCCGCCTATTTTTATTTTACTGATTATTGTAACGACCATTACTTTTTTAACCGAGTTGACTTCCAATACAGCAACGGTCGAAACCTTTTTGCCTATATTGGCTGCGCTGGCAACAGCCGTTAAAATCAATCCGTTATTTCTGATGGTGCCGGCAACCATTGCCGCTTCATTTGCCTTTATGCTGCCGGTAGCCACACCACCTAATGCTATTGTTTTCGGTAGCAAACGTTTAAGAATTCAAGATATGGTCAAAACCGGTTTTTGGCTTAATATTATCGGAATTGCAATCTTAACATTGGTTTCCTATTATTATATGACTTGGGTTTTCGATATTGATTTGAGCCAAATGCCCATTTGGACCAAATAAAAAAGCCGCCATTTCTGACGGCTCTATAATCATCTATGATTGATTAATTAAAGAAATAACCAATACCTAATTTTATACCGTCTGATTTCAAATTTCCATCTCCATTATTGTCCTTAAATAGATCACTCATACCTACGAAATATCTAACATCAAAGAATAAACCATTATCTAGCTTATAGCCGGCCCCAATATTTAAACCAAATTCAGTAGAATTAAAATGATCTTTCAAATCTTGAGAATCCTTACTTGTTTGACCATTTATAGTTAATTCCGCTTCTGATTCAGCAGACATTAGGAATCCGACTTGGGGCCCAAAATTTAGACTAAAATTATCATTGAGGTAATATTTAGCCATTACAGGGATTTGAAGGTAAGACGTGAAAATTGTGACTTTAAGCCCGGACACTTCATACACATCACCTTCACCGGCATAATTTAACTCAGGCGCTAATGCAAATTTATCAGATAACATAAACTCGCCAACCAAACCAATTTCTAAATTAATTTTGCCCTTCGTTTTGTCATTCCAATTAGAAGCATCATTTCCGGATGCTCTAAAACTAGTGAAACTTCCCGTTAGTTTAGCGCCAAAATGACTTTCTTGCGCTTTTAAACTGATAATACCTAAAAATAAGGTTGCAATTAATAATAATTTTTTCATAATACTGTTTTTTAGTGTTGTGCCTACTTCAATATTTAAAGTCATTGTTCAGCTTATTCCTGACTTTGGGAACAAAGATAAACGGCTTAAAACTTTTCAAAAAGAAAAAGGGATAATTCGTATGAATTCAAGGAAAATATGGACAATTCCGGTTCAAATTTAAAAAAAGAGAAAACATCAAGTAGAAAGCGTTCTAAAAAACTTAACTCCCCGCTACCGCC
>WGDF01000027.1 GCA_015493405.1 Flavobacteriaceae bacterium | reverse complement strand
CTTCTATACTATTGATTTTTTTATCGAATATTGCTTCTAGAATATTCAAATGTTTTTTTGTTAAGATCATAGTCTATATATTTTAAGTTTTCGTAAATATTCTATCAAAATTAAATCCATTCTGCTTATTTTGACATTATAACAAAAACAAGTGACATTTTGGCATTTTATTATTTTAAGTTGACAGCAAAATGAATTGCAATTCATAAATTATTTTGTAAATTTGATTTATTTTAAAATAATGCAACCGGTTTGATTGAAATAATCAGAAATACAGAAGAATATTTATTCTTCAATAACTTAGAATTACTATATCGGACCTTAATGTAAAATGAAAAACAAACAAATGAAAAAATTTATCCTTTTTAGTCTGACATTTATCCTTCTGCTTTCGGTAAATGCCCAACAGCCTCATCCTTTATATAAAGGAAAAAAACAAATGCAATGGGTGGACTCTTTGTATAATACTATGAATTTAGATGAAAAAATAGGGCAATTATTCATGCCTTTTATTTCATCTGAGAATACATCTGAAAATAAAGCTAAAATTCAAAATTTATTAGACAGTTTACATATTGGCAACTTCTTTTTCTTAAAAGGTCATCCCTCGGATGAGCAAGCCTTGAACAACTTTATACAAGCACAGGCCAAATATCCGGTAATGACGGCTATTGATGCCGAATGGGGCTTAGCAATGCGCTTGGATTCCACCCCTAAGTTTCCTTGGAATATGACTCTGGGTGCTATACAAAATGATAGTATTATTTATGAAATTGGCAGACGTATCGGTCGGCAAACGCGTAATGTCGGTTATCAAATGAATTTTTCTCCGGTAGTTGATATCAATACCAATCCCGACAATCCGATTATTGGGAATCGCTCTTTCGGAGAAGATAAAAGAAATGTTACCCGTAAGGCTTATATGATGATGAAAGGCTTGCAAGATGAAATAATCTTAACCACAGCTAAACATTTTCCAGGACATGGCGACACCAGCCAAGACAGTCATAAAACTTTACCTTCTGTTAATTTTGATTATAATAGAATTCAGAATGTAGAATTATATCCTTACAAACAATTGATACCCAAAGGATTGACCGGAGTGATGGTAGCCCATTTGAAAATACCGGCTATCGAATTTATGGGTTTACCTACAACTTTATCACGGCGCGTAGCAGATGGATTGCTCAAAAAACAGTTGGGATTTAAAGGTTTGATCATAACTGATGCGATGAATATGAAAGGTGTAGCAGATTATGCCCCTTCCGGTGATGTCGATTTACAAGCTTTTATGGCAGGAAATGATATTTTATTGGGGACGGTAAATCTTCAAAAAGCTATTGATGAAATTAAAGCGGCTTATAAGTCGGGGCTGATTAGTAAAAATAGATTGGCTTACTCCGTTAAAAAAATATTGATGGCTAAATATTGGGCCCGTTTAAATCAATGGAAACCAAGGACTAGAAAACTTTTTTATCCCACTTTGAAGGATTCTCTTTTAAATCAAAAGGCTTTTGAACAAGCCATAACATTGATCAAAAATGATCAACATATTTTACCTTTAAAAAATTTGGGACAAAAAATAGCTTATGTTAAATTAGGCGCTGCGCCTTCGGATACCTTTCAACAATATCTGAACAAATACACCCGAGTCGACGCAGTAACAGTTAAAGATACTATTGAAATCCAACAGAAACTTCAAAATTATGACTTAGTCATTGTCGGGGTGCATAAATCGTCCGCAACACCTTGGAAGTCATATAAATTAACCGATATTGAAAAAAATATTTTAAAGAAAATAGCTCGATTAAAACCGACTGTTTTAGACGTTTTCACATCACCTTATAGCCTGATTAATTTGGCAGATAACTTGCCGGTAAAAGCTATTGTCATTTCTTATCAAAATGATTGGTACCCACAAGAATTATCGCCACAAATGATTTTTGGCGCCTTACCTTTTAAAGGCAAACTTCCGGTCAGTATCAGCAAAAAATATCCGGTTAATTCAGGTTTAATAACCCACAACATCAAACGCCTGTCATATGGTTTTCCTGAAGAAGTCGGTATGGATAGCCGTAAACTGAAGCGTGTTGATTCGTTAATGCAATTTATGATGGACACCATGGCGGCTCCCGGTGGCGTTGTTTTGGCTGCCAGAAACGGAAAAGTCATTTTTGAAAAATCCTATGGTCATCAAACCTATGACAAAAAGCGGTCGGTAAAAGTGACTGATATTTACGATTTGGCATCGGTTACAAAAGTTATGGCATCGACTACATTAATGATGTATGCTTATGATCATAAAATGTTTAAACTGGATGAGAACCTCGGTGATTTGATGCCTATACTCAAAGGCAGTAATAAAGATACCATCTTGGTTAAACAAGCACTGTCACATTATGCCAAAATTAAATCTTGGATTCCTTTTTACTTGGAGACTATTGATCCGAAGACCAAAATGCCGATGCGTAAATATTATCATAAAAAACCGAACAAACTTTACAATATTGAAGTTGCTAAAAATATGTATTTACGTCGTGATTATATCAATCATATTTGGGATACTATTGCTAAAGTACCACAGTATAAAGCGTTGAAATATGTTTATAGCGGTCTGCCGTTTTATCTCTTCAAAAAATTTATTGAGGATAAAACCGGCGTTGGCATGGATAAGTTGGCCGATTCACTGTTTTACAAGCCTATTGGCGCTGTGACGGTAACTTACAACCCACTAAAAAAATTCCCGATAGACCGTATTGCACCTGCAGAAAATGATACTTATTGGCGCCATCAAATTTTGCGTGGTTATGTGCACGATATGGGTGCTGCTATGCTCAATGGGGTTTCCGGTAATGCCGGTTTATTTGGTAATGCCAATGATTTAGCCAAATTGATGCAAATGCACCTCAATAAAGGTTATTATGGTGGCAGACGTTATATTTCCGATACCACTGAAATGGTTTTTAATAAGCGCTATTTTGCCAAGGATAGTGTGCGGCGCGGTTTAGGTTGGGATAAACCTCAATTCAAAGATGTGCCGGGGCCTACTTTTGAAGAGATATCTTCAAAAAGTTTTGGACATCAGGGTTTTACCGGAACTATGGTGTGGGCTGATCCGGAAGAACAAATAGTCTATATTTTCCTATCCAATAGAACATTTCCAACTATGGCAAACCGTTTGTTATATAAATTAAACATTAGAAGCGAAGCGCAACGCCGTATATATGAAGCTATTAAGCATCCTAAACATGATTATCATTACCATAAAGGCAAAGTCGATCCTTATGAGTTCTGGAAGTCCGTCAATAAAAAATAGGCCTGACTTTATCAAGAATTTGATAGGATAAAATTTTTTAAAATATCATTTATTCTGACTATTTTTAATTTAGGAACTTATTCAAGGCTTGAAAAGAAAAAAATTGGAATACAAAAATATTAAACCGAAATGGCCCAGAGTGCCTTTCAATAAATTAATTAAATGAAAAAATTATTCAGCATTGTCATATTATTATTAATGATTTCTTGCACGATTTGTACGGGAAATCGCGAACCGAAAATTTCGGCTAAAGAAGGTTGGATTCTACAAACATTTCAAACGATTATAAGTCAAGATTTTCCACGTATCAAAGCCATTTCCTGGTGGCAAGAGCGGTGGGAAAACGAAGACGGCAGCATCAGCGATTTGCGGATTAATTCCTCACAAGAAAGTTTGGATGCTTTTCGAGCAGGCATCAATGAGGCTTTGTTTCAAACAACGGTGCAGTTTGACAATAACAAATTACAACCGCCGGCACAGGGGATCTATTTTGCCGCTTTTCCCGATTTTGGCGGACCGGAAGATAATGTTACGGCACAGCGTATCAGCGATTTTGAAACTTTGGCGCAAAAAACCATTACTTGGGCATATTTTTCTGATAATTGGTATAATGATATTCATTTCCCTACGGCTGCCGTGCAAACGATTCATCAAGCCGGCAGGGTGCCGTTTATCCGGATGATGGCACGCACAACTTTGGATGAAAATGTTGCCGACCCGAATTACAGTATGCAAAATATTATTGACGGGGATTTTGATACCGATTTACAACAATGGTTTCAAGATGCCGCCAATACAGGTTATCCTTTACTAGTGGAATTCGGCACCGAAGCGAATGGCGAATGGTTTCCTTGGAACGGCGTGCATAACGGCGGCGCAACCACTACCGGTTACGGCGACCCCAATCTGCCCGATGGTCCCGAACGGTTTAGAGATGCTTACCGGCATATTATCGACTTGTCAAGGCAAGCGGGAACCAACAATATTACGTGGTTTTTTCATATTGATGCCGGCGGACAACCCGCAGAAGCTTGGAACAATTTTGAAAATTACTATCCGGGCGACAACTATATCGATTGGGTGGGCGTCAGTGTTTACGGTGCTGTTACACCTGATGAAAATCCCGAAAGTTTTACCGATAAACTCAATAATGTCTATGACCGCATCACTACGATGACGAACAAACCTTTGGCAATTTTGGAAACGGGGATTGTGGCGTATTAGTTCATAATATTATTTGGCGGAACAAATGTCCAATAAATAATTAAAAGAAAATGCTAATATAACCAAAAT
>WGDF01000026.1 GCA_015493405.1 Flavobacteriaceae bacterium | reverse complement strand
TCATTATAAGTGCCTTTTTTGGCTGTGAGTTGATACCACTCACCATCCAAATACATTGAAAATTCGTGTAATTTGCTCGGTTTATATATTTCTTTTCCAATTTTTTTCAGCTCAAAATTGGGGGTTAATTTTTTCAAGAAATCCTCTTTGGACAAGCCGTTCAAATCCTTAACCACGCGATTGTAATCAATGATTTTGAGTTGGTTATCGGGAAAATGTACTGCCATAAAATAATTATAAGCTTCTTGGCCGTTATGATGGGGATTTTGAGCCTTTTTCTCTTGCATAATTCTGGCAGCTGCAGCTGTTCTGTGATGTCCGTCTGCAACATAAGTATATGGCACTTTTTCAGAAAATAATTTTTCGAGTTCTGCGTTATCTTCATCATTTTCAACCACCCAAAAATGATGACCAAAACCATCTTCAGCGGTAAAATCATAAATAGGTTTATTATTTTGAACTGTTTTTTCAACAATTGCATCTATTTCGGGTACGGCTTTGTAAGAAAAAAAGACCGGCTCGATATTGGCATTTAAATAACGGGTCAAGACCATGCGATCTTCTTCTTTATCGGGACGCGTTAATTCGTGTTTTTTGATAACGCCGTCAAAATAGTCTTGTGCTGCTGCCGCTCCGACAATACCATATTGAGTTCTCCCATCCATGGTTTGGGCGTAAATATAATAATGTGGCTTGTCATCCTGAACCAACCAGCCGTTGTCTTTAAATTTTTTGTAATTTTCAACAGCTTTTTGGTAAACGGCTTCTGAATGGCTATCTATACCTTCGGCTAAGTCTATTTCTGCACGGGTGATATGTAACAATGATTCATCTTTTCCTTGTGCCATTTCAGCAGCTTCCTTTGAGTTCATGACATCATAGGGCAATGACGAAAGGTTTTGAGCCATAGCTTTGGGCGGTCTATATCCTTTAAATGGTTTTATGGTTGCCATATAATTTTTTAGTTTAGGTGTTAATTATTTTTTTTTGGATTTTATTCTAGTTCAAAATCGTTATCAAAACGATTGTTAATTCAGTTTATAAGTCGTATCGTTATTCTCAAAGAAATTTACAATTTGCTTGACAGCGGCTACGCCCGCATTGATATTGGCTTCGGCAGTTTGCGCGCCCATTTTTTTAGGGGTGAAGAAAATGCGATTGCCGAATTGCGATTCGAAAATTTCTTTTTTATCGGGTTGAATATCCGAGATGTATTTAAAATCGGGGCGTTCTGTCATCAACTGAATCAAGCCGTCTTCATCTATAATTTCTTTTCTAGCCGTATTGATTAAAACGGCATTTTCAGGCATTTTTTTGAGCAAATCGTAATTGATGCTTTTAATGGTTTGAGGTGTAGCCGGAATATGTAAAGAAATATACTGAGCATTTCGATACATATCTTCGATATTTTCATAATCCTTGATATTATCACGTTCCACAATTTCAGAGGAAACATAAGGATCATAAGCAACGACATTCATATCAAAACCTTTGGCGATACGAGCGACATTTTTTCCTACATTACCATATGCGTGAATCCCCAAAGTTTTGCCTTTAAGTTCAGTTCCCGGTTTTCCATTGTATTGATTTCGAGCCATCAAGACCATCATACCTAAAACCAATTCGGCAACAGCATTAGCATTTTGTCCCGGAGTGTTCATCACGACAACTTCATTTTTGGTGGCGGCGTCTAAATCAATATTGTCATAGCCGGCTCCCGCCCGCACTACAATTTTTAAATTGGGAGCTTGATCCAAAATGGTTTTGGTTATTTGATCACTGCGCACAATCAAGGCATCTGCATCTTTAACAGCTTCCAGTAGCATTTCAGGTTGCTCATATTTTTCCAGCAGCAGCATTTCATATCCGGCCTGTTCCAGCAAGTTTTTCATTTGGCTGATGGCAGCCGGTGCAAAAGGTTTTACGGTGGCGATTAATACTTTTTTCATTGAATGGGTATGTTTATGTTTAGGTGATTATTTGGTTATTTGTTGATATGGTTATTTGAGTTAAAAGTGGAAAGTGCCTAGTGGTAAATTCGGAATACTGCTTCATAGCTTGTTTTTTCTTTGATGATTGCTTAATACTATTAATTTATCCAACTTGTTACTTGGCACTAATTCGCACTTGGCACATTTTACTATCCGCTTTTCACTAGTTTACACTCTTTTCAAAATCTTGCATGGCTTTGACCAATACTTCGACACTTTCTTTGGGCAAAGCATTATAAGTAGAAGCTCTAAATC
>WGDF01000025.1 GCA_015493405.1 Flavobacteriaceae bacterium | reverse complement strand
TTTTTGATTTACAAATGTTATTTAAAGCTATATTCTTTTGAAATTTCATTTCCAGCAAGGGTAAAGCTTAGAATACACTAAAGTTTTAATTTAATAAAATTACATAATAATCAGATTATTAGTAATTTGGATTTGAATTATAAGAAATATTTATAGAAAAGAATCGTAGGAAGAGTCTTAATGTGGAATATGCCATAAACAAAAGTAAACAGTCGGGCCATTGAAAAATTGTGATTTACATTTATGAAATAACAATGAAAAGAGATTAATCAGGCTAAAACAAAATTACAGTTAATTATAAAAATACCATTTTAAAATATGTTTTATGGTAAAATAAAGACATTTAACCCCTTAATAATAGAAAAAAATAAAAAAATTATAAATATTTGATAAGATGTCGTATATTTGCACGAAATATAAATAAAAATAAAAATGGGAAAAATACATTTAGATGATGTTGATCTGCAAATCTTGGATATGCTTATCGACAATGCAAGGACACCGTTTACAGAAATAGCAAAAAAATTATTGATTTCTGCAGGAACTGTACATGTAAGAGTTAGAAAAATGGAAGAATCGGGTATTATCAAGGGATCTACTTTAATTTTAGATTATGATAAACTTGGTTATGCTTTTATTGCTTATGTCGGTATCTATTTATCCAAAACATCTCAAACCAGATTCGTGTTGAATAGATTGGAGGAAATACCTTATGTTTCTGTAGCGCATATTACAACCGGAAAATTTAATATTTTCTGTAAAATTCGCGCCAAAAATACGCAACATGCTAAGGAAATTATCTTTAAAATAGATGATATAGAAGGTATTATCAGAACTGAAACTATGATTTCTTTAGAAGAAAGCATTAACGATAAAAAACGTTTAATGCACACCATTTTCAAAGAATTGGTATAAGACACTTAAATTTCGAAAAAAATAATAAAACGGATGGCAACTATGTCATCCGTTTTATTATTTTTGATAAAAATCAAAAGCCTCTTCAATATATTTTTCAGGTACTTCCAAGTTGTAATCGGCTTGCCCGATGTTTTTTAACAATACAAATTTAATTTTACCATTTTCATTTTTCTTATCAAATCGCATCAATTTAATGATTGTTTCAATATCTTGATGTTTGAATAAAACCGGCTTATAGATCAAATTAATAGTTTCTTTAATTTCTGTAGCAGATTGAATATCAAGCCCATTGATTTTATACGATAAATAAGCTTCTAAAACCATACCTATTGCTACAGCTTTACCATGAGTGATGGGGTGATTTTTCTGATAATTTAGATAGCTTTCAATCCCATGTCCCAAGGTATGTCCAAAATTTAACAATTTTCTTAAGCCATATTCGTAGGGATCTTTTTGTATGATGGCATCTTTTATCTGAACTGATTTCTGAATCAAATCGGATAACTTACCGGGATTAGGTTTTTTGTAATATTGTATCAACTCGTGCCAATATGAGACATCTGTAATCAACCCATGTTTCAGCATTTCAGCAAAACCGGAATTAAATTCTGTAGAGGGAAGCGTGTTAAGAAATTCCGGATTGATCCAAATCAATTCCGGTAAAGTAATAGTCCCTATTTGATTTTTAGCATCTAAGAAATTAATACCGTTTTTACCACCGATAGCTGCATCTACCATACCTAATAGGCTGGTAGGAATATGAATGAATTTGATACCGCGTTTAAAAGTAGCTCCGGCAAATCCGCCGATATCAGATATAACGCCCCCGCCTAAATTGATTAATAAAGATTTTCGATCGGCTCCTATGTCCATTAGGTTTTTCCAAATCTGTAATAGCGTCCCTATATTTTTAACAGTATCTCCCGGTTTAATGTTTACATTTGTAAACTTAATATTCATGTTCGTCTTGAATAAGTTCAAGCAAAAATTCCGGGTATGGTCATCTGTTAATACAACGATTTGAGAAGGTTTGTATTGATCAATATAAGCTGAAATAGCAGCAGAGCCATCTTCATTAAAATAATATTTCATCGGTCTGACAATTTTGGCTAAAAATACTAATATTTGTCATATTATTCTCATTGAAACTTATTATTTTTGAAAAAAAAGAAACAAATGGATAAAAATATATTTAATAATACCGAAGTCGCATTTGCTGTTAAATCAGATGCGGAGCTCGAAAAGGCTTATTGGCTGTTTAAAATGATAAAAAGTGAGCCTTTGGTTAAATTGGGAACCGGCGTTACCAAATTTGCTTTGAAACACCATTTTCCGGTGGAAGCCATTATCAAAACCACTGTTTTTGATCATTTTTGTGGTGGTGTAACCGAGAAAGACACCTTGAATATAGTAGACAAATTATACCAAAAAGGCGTTTATTCTATCCTTGATTATTCAGTAGAAGGGGCTGAAAACGATGCGACCTTTGATGCCACATTACAAAAAAATTTGGAATTAATTGCTTTCGCCAAAGACAGACCGGAAATTCCTTTTGCTGTTTTTAAACCAACCGGTATGGGGCGTTTTGTAATCTATGAAAAAGTGACTGCAGGACAAGCATTAACAGATGCTGAACAGAAAGAATGGGATCGGATTAAGCAACGTTATGATATTTTATCCAAAGCAGCCAAAGCAGCAGATGTCCCTTTGATGATTGATGCGGAGGAAACTTGGATGCAAGCCGCTGCCGATGACTTAGTTGAAGAAATAATGGCCAAATATAATACTGAAAAACCGATTGTATTCAATACATTACAATTATATCGTAAAGATCGCCTGCCATATTTAAAAGCATTACATCAAAGAGCCCGTGATAAAGGTTTCAAAATAGGCATGAAATTAGTCAGAGGCGCTTATATGGAAAAAGAGCGTGAGCGCGCTAAAGCAATGGGATATGAAGATCCGATTTGTGTCAATAAAAAAGCAACAGATGATAACTATAATGCTACGCAAGCTTATATGGTAGAACATATTGAAGATATGACCATTTATTCCGGTACGCATAATGAGGATAGCGCTTTATATTTAACGGAATTAATCCAAAAATATAACCTGAAAAAAAATGATAAACGGATTTGGTTCGGACAATTGTATGGTATGAGTGATCACATCACTTTCAATTTGGCCAAACTCGGTTACAATACCAGTAAATATATTCCATTCGGTCCCGTTAAAGATGTGATGCCCTATTTGATTAGAAGAGCCGAAGAGAATACTTCTGTGGCCGGACAAACTAACCGAGAATTAGAATTGTTATCTGCCGAACGAAAAAGAAGAAAATTACATAAGTAATTTACATTTGTAAATTACTTATGTAAACTATGGTAAATGTTTAAGATCTATATTTTTGATGGCCTTAAAGATATTATCTATAGCTTTCGGATTAAATCGATAAAATTGTTTAATCAAGTTTTTATAAGATTCACGCTGGTTATTTTTGGCATAACTACAATCATAAGGTAATGGTTTATAACCAATTATATCGATATAGCGTTGCAATTCTTTATCACCGATATAGATTAAAGGGC
>WGDF01000024.1 GCA_015493405.1 Flavobacteriaceae bacterium | reverse complement strand
GAAAATAAGCATAGCTTAGAATCCCTAAAATCAAACTTAAGGTTAAATATATAAGTGGATATCTTGAAAATTGAGTCATAAATTAAACAACAACTTTCGAAATTAAGAATTTTTTATTAATTTTACAAAAGTTTATTTTCACTTATATTCCATCAATATAAAACGGGTATAAAAACGTTTTTACTAATAAAAAGTTAAATCATATATTTTATTAGGAAAAAGCGATATAACAGTGTATCTTTGCCGCTCGTGAATTTTGAAAAAACATTCCGCTCTTGTCTTTAATTGGGTGTATATCGGAATCAAACTTCAAATTTCGATATATCAATTGGGCTCTTTACGGTTAATAACCGGCAATAGTCTATAAAAACAATTTAAAAATGCAAACATTTAATGAAACCGGATTGCAAGAAGAAATTTTACATGCAATTCAAGATTTAGGTTATGAAAAACCTACGCCTATTCAGGCTAAAACTATTTCACATTTATTAGGAACAGAAGATGATTTAATGGCTTTGGCACAAACCGGAACCGGCAAAACAGCGGCTTTTGGACTGCCCAGCTTACAAAAAATCAATCCTAAAAGCAAAGAAACACAAGTTTTAATTTTAGCACCAACACGCGAGTTGGCTCTGCAAATCACTGCAGATATGAAAACCTTTGCCAAATATATCAAAGGTATTAATATCGTGCCTGTTTATGGGGGCGCCAGTATCGAAAATCAAATCAAAGACTTACGCAAAGGCGCCCAGATTGTAGTCGCAACGCCCGGACGTGCCAAAGATTTGATCAATAGAGGCCGTTTAAAAGTGAACAGTATCAACACCTTAATTTTAGACGAAGCTGATGAAATGCTTACCATGGGATTTAAGGATGAATTGGATGCTATATTGGCTCAAACTCCCGAAGATAAACAAACCTTACTTTTTTCGGCAACCATGAGCAAAGAAGTAGAGCGTATCTCAAAAAATTATATGCAGAAACCGGACAAGATTTCTGTTGCCGCTGAAAATAAAGGCGCCGAAACCGTGGAGCACATTTATCATATGGTAAATGCCAAACACCGCTACGAGGTTTTGAAACGTATTGCCGATATGAATCCCGATATTTATGGTATTGTTTTTTGCCGCACCCGTCGCGAAACCAAGGAAGTAGCCGGTAAATTGATGAGTGACGGCTATAATGCCGATGCCATTCATGGCGATCTGTCCCAAGCCCAACGCGATGAAGTTATGAAACGTTTTCGCAACAAACAATTGCAGTTATTGGTGGCTACCGATGTTGCCGCCCGTGGACTGGATGTCAATAACTTGACTCATGTTATCAATTATAATCTTCCCGATCAAACCGAATATTACACGCACAGAAGCGGACGAACCGGAAGAGCCGGAAAAAAAGGAACTTCTATTGCTATTATTCATACACGTGAAAAAAATAAACTGCGAGATATTGAACGCATCTCCAAAATCAAATTTGAACAAAAACCAGTCCCCAATGGTGCTGAAATTTGCTCTAACCAACTGATTGCTTTAACCGATAAAGTCGTCAATACCAAGGTGGAAAACCCGCAAATTGAACCTTTTTTAGAAGAAATCTATCACAAATTTGAACATCTGAGCAAAGAGGAAGTTATCAAACATTTTATAGCAACGGAATTTAATCGATTTTTAGAGTATTACAAAAATGCCAAGGATATCAATGTCACTGCAGATCAAAAACGAGATAAAAAATCAGTAAAAGAACGTCGCAGCAGCAACAATTTTACCCGTTTATTTTTGAATGTCGGAAAAAAAGAAAATCTAACCCCTTTAAGATTGATCGGAATCATTAACAATGCTTTAGATTCCGGCAATGTTGAAATCGGAAAAATTGAAATCTTAAAGAATTTTTCATTTTTTGAAATCGACAGCAAAGCCGCTGATAAATTAGCTTCTGCTATTCAAACACAAAATTTTGAAGGCCGTGATCTATCGGTAGAAGTTGCCAATGCGCCTGCCGGTGGCGACAAAAGCCGCAAAAAAGAAAAACGCAACCGAAAAGACCGGTCTTACAAAGAACGTAAATCGGGAAAAGGACGGGGTAGATCAGGACACCGCTACTAAATAGCGGAGGTCAATCTTATTAAAGACCGAATTTAACATCCCCTTTTAGCCATACAAAGCTGTTTATTCCGAAAAATAAACAGCTTTTTTATAACTATATGAGTGATTGAAAATGCCATTCCAAAAATGGAGATTTAGAAAGTATTTTTTTAATTTGATTTAAATCCCAATTAATATTAAAGTTAAATTACTATTATCACCATTTTATCATCTTTAATAAAAATATGCAACAGATTTTTTATCGTTTGGTGACTTACTTCAAAAAATAATCTATATTTTTAGTACCTCTATTTCTTTTTTTGTTGATTTTTTAAATACAAATACTTGACAATACCATCGGCAAGTCCGATTTTAGGCACATATATTTTCTCGGCACCACTCCATTGCATTGCCCGTCTGTAAATTTTAGCTGCCGGAATAATCACATCTGCCCGATCCGGATTCAAATCCAATTCTTTTATCCGGTCATTGTAACGCATTGATTTCAAAAATTTGTATTGCGCATCTAAATAAACCTTAGACAAGGGTGCACCCGGCACTTTGCCCGACATCTTGAACAATTTATTGATATTGCCTCCCGATCCGATTAAATAAACCTTATCAAATTTCTTGGTATGATCCTTAACCCATTTCTCGGCTTGATCCCAAGTTTCCTTACTTACCATATTTTTAAGCAAACGCACCGTCCCCAATCTAAATGATCTGGATGCCATCTTTTTACCTTTATGAAAGACACTAAATTCAGTAGAACCACCGCCTACATCGACATATAAATATGTGCGGTCGCTATCCAACAATTCTTCCAAATCGGTTGTTGCTATAAGTTCGGCTTCCTTAGCGCCATTAATAATTTCAATAGCCAGACCTGTTTTGGCTTTGATTTCTTCAATAATTTCTTGGCCATTTTCGGCTTCACGCATGGCAGAAGTTGCCATACCTAAATATTGTTCCACTTCATAAGCTTTTAAAAGATATTTAAACCCCATCATGGCATCAAGTAAACGTTGCTCATTTCGTGCCGAAACTTTACCCTTTACAAAAACATCCGCTCCCAAACGAATAGGCACACGAACCAAAGAAACTTTTTTAAATTTGACCTTTTTGCCGTTTTCCAAAACATAACTAACCAACAAACGAACCGCATTGGAACCAATATCAATGGCTGCATATTTTTTTATTTTCATAAAATTATTTTTTTTAGAATTGATAACATGTCAAATGAATAAAATATTAAAAGACTAAAATTACAAAAATTTAACATTTTAGAAGTTATTAATATGATATTTCCAATTAAAAAAACAATATTTTTGTCCTCAAAATAGCATAAATGATTTACGATAACATATTACAAACAATTGGCGGCACGCCTTTAGTCAAAATAAACAAACTCAATCCCAATAAAAAGGTAACGATTTCAGCTAAAGTTGAAGGATTTAATCCCAGTGGCAGCATCAAAGATCGCATTGCCCTTAAAATGATTGAACAAGCCGAAGCTGAAGGACAATTAACCAAAAGTAAAACCATTATTGAAGCAACTTCAGGAAATACAGGCATCGGCTTAGCGATGATTGGGGCTGTAAAAGGCTATCCGGTTGAAATTGTAATGAGCGAAGCCGTTTCCATAGAACGCCGTAAACTCATTGAAGGATTCGGGGCTCAAATCATTTTAACCGAGAAAACCAAAGGTACCGACGGGGCCATTGAAAAAGCACGAGAATTGGTCCAAAAAAATCCTGAAAAATATTTTATGCCGGACCAATTTTCAAACAAATACAACAAATTGGCACACTACAAAACTACAGGCGAAGAAATTTGGAAGCAAACCAATGGCAAAATCGATTATTTGGTTTCGGCTCTCGGCACTTCCGGGACGATTATGGGTATAGCGAAGACCCTCAAAGAATATAATCCTCATATTAAAATTGTAAGCGCCCATCCGGTTAAAGGGCATTACATTCAAGGTATCAAAAATATGGATGAAGCCCTTGTGCCGGCACTTTACAAACCTGAAAAAATTGATATAACCGTGATGGTAGAAACTGAAAATGCTTTTGAACTCAGCCGGCGCATCATGCGCGAAGAAGGTATTCCTGTTGGTATGAGCAGTGGTGCTGCTATGGTGGCTGCCCGAGATATAGCCGGCAAAATAAAGGAAGGTCATATCGTCGTGATATTTCCGGACCGGGTTGATAAATATTTGAGCACTGTCTTGTTTGCATAACTGATGGTGTTATAAAAAAATCTTAACTTGCCATGAAAATTTAAAAAATAATGAACAAAAATAATATCGACCCCAAAGACCTGATGGCAGTAGAACGCGCGACTACAGCCTTACTCGGCACAGCTATTTCTTTAATTGTTCTGGGATTTGTCATCGAAAAATTTGAATTATTTCTCCATTTAATCACTTTGGAGTTGGCAGATAATTCGTCTAAAGTGCCACAATTATCTCATGTGGCCTTTTACAAATATCTCAGCATTATGGTGGTTATTGCCGGAATATTGTTGGCCCTATTTACCTATAAATATTACACTACCTGGATCAAACACCTTAAAAACCAAGAAATAAATCCCGATAAAAAAATCTTTTTTGTACTGGCTGTTTTTATTGCAACAATCGGCGTAGTGCTGATGCTAAGCATGTTGGTCATTTAAAAAAATTAGCTGTAAAAAATCAAAACTCTATTTATTATAATCAGAATTTAAGATTTTCATATACTTCCTCCTAATGGAATTTGAATACTTTTTTTAAAAATGTGACTTTAACCTATTATTTCGTCTAAATTTATAGGATAAGATTATGATGAAAAAATACAGCCGATATTCTATTGATCAATTAATAGATTTAGTCATTCAAAACAAAGACACAAATGCCTTTGGTGCTATATATGATATTTATATAGATACTGTATATAATAAGGTTTTGAGTATGGTTCAATCTAAAGAAATAGCAGAAGATTTAACTCATGATATTTTTATAAAAATATATTTGAATTTAAAAAAATTTCAACATAAATCTAAATTTTCAACCTGGATTTATGCCATAACCTACAATTATTGTCATGATTATTTTCGTAAAAAAAATAAATATCCTGTAGTTAACTTTGATACTATATCTGAAAAAATTAATGAGACTACCTATGCTGAAGAGGATTTTATCGATAATATCGAACAGATAAAGATTGAACAATTAAAAGTATGTTTGAACCAAATAGCATCCGAGGAGAAAATTTTATTGTTGATGAAATATCAAGATAATATATCAATTCGCGATATTATGAAAATTCTTTCTCTAAAAGAAAGTGCAGTAAAAATGAGACTTAAACGCGCTCGAGAAGCCATTATAAACATTTGTAATAAAAAATTTAATAATTGAATATGAAAACAAATCCTATAAAAAAAATAATTTCAAAAGAGGCTGTTCCGGAAACTTTAAAACCTAAAGTTTTATCTTCCGTGAAAAAGGTGCAATTATTAATGGATCTATCTGATCTTTTCGCTTTTAAGTCTAAGGAAGCTTTTCAAGATTTGCTAAATTTCAAAAAGAAAGACCAAAAAAAGTGACTTTTAAGAAAAAAGTCGTCTTATATATATAACGCTTAAAAATAACAAAAATGGAAAATGTAACATCTTGGTTTCAAATAACCTTAAATTCCTTACAAGCCTTTGGTAATAGTTTTATGGCTGCTCTACCTAAAGTTATTGGCGCCTTAACAATCCTTTTTATAGGCTGGTTAATTGCTAAATTTTCAGCCAAATTGACTCTAAAATTGTTGAAAAAATTAAATTTTGACACTAAATTTTTAAATTTCAATAAAAAACATGAGATTAAGCAGGAAATCAGCTATTCAGTTGCGCCCTCTCTTGTAATCTCAAAATTTATTTACTGGGTTATTCTTTTATTATTTTTTGTATCGGCTTCTGATATCCTCGGATGGGATGCCGTTTCTATCGAAATAAGCAAAATCATTAATTATTTACCTAAAATATTTATTGCCACCCTGATATTTATTATCGGATATTATATCGCTGCTATTGTGCAAAAAACCATTAAAGCAGGTTTAGAAAGTATGGCTATTGATTATGCTAATCTATTAGCCAATACGGCTTTTTATATCATTTTGACTATTATTACCATAACTGCCATTAATCAACTTGGTATTGATACCACCTTAATAACATCTAACCTCATTATTATATTAATTGCACTTTTGGCAACCTTATCTATTTCTTTCAGTTTGGCTTCGAAAGAATTTTTAGGTAATATATTAGCGACGCATTATTCAAGAAATAACTTTAAAGTGGGACAAACTATAAAAGTAGATGCCATAGTTGGAGAAATAGAAAAATTAGATAAAATTCAAGTTGTTTTAAAAACCGATACCGGAAAAATAGTCCTTCCTACTAAAAATCTTATTAATAAGCCTGTTGAAATACTCAATTAAAATAAATTTATTATTTTTATCCTAAATCAATAAATAAAATATTATGAAAAAAATTTTTTATACGACTATTTCAATTATACTATTATTATTCATTATCATTTTCACTCTTCAAAATGATAATACCATCACGGTTAATATTTTGTCTTGGAAATTAGAAGGCTCATTAGCGTGGGTTGTTTTTCTCACTTTTTTAGCAGGAATTGTAAGTAGTCTTTTAATTTTCATACCTAAAATAATCAGTCTTAAAATGAAATTAAAAAAGGCCGAAAAACAAATCTCTAAAATCAATACCAATAAATCTGTGTTAAATAATAAAAATGAGCAAAAGGAGGGATAGTGTTTCAATTCTTGCATCAAACACAAATCTTATTGGTAATATCACCTCTGAATCCAATTTGCGTATTGATGGTTTTGTAGAAGGTGAAATTACGGTAGGGAGTAAATTATTTATAGGGAAAGATGCATTGGTAAAAGGTAATATCCAAGCAAATATAATAGATATTTATGGTCAAATCAACGGAAACATTACAGCCCCAGAAATTGTTTATCTGAGATCTCACGCACAAGTCAAAGGGGATATTCAAGCAAAAGAAATATTAACTGAAATGGGAAGCATTTTCAATGGAAAATTAAAAATAGGTCACTGAAGTTTATTCTTAAAATTTAATTTTCAGGTAATTATATTTTATAACATGAAAAAAAAATCAATTGAAGGATTTTTAATATCAAACTAAACCATAATTAATTACCCAAAAATACGCCCTAATTAATCAAAGCGCATTTTGGTAATATTTTTCTCAGAATCGAAAATACACGCACCGACAAAAGCATCTTTTTTATCCTTGCGGTTTTTATCGCCATCATTGGATTGGTATTGATGGCTAGTATGCTATTTGTGTAAAGCTCCGGCCCTTTTCAAAACAGCCTTGAGGTATTTATGATGCTGAATGATACTGTCAAAATAACGTTTTTGCACAGGTGGTATTTTTTGGGTTAAATCCTTGTGTTGCATCGAATCTCTCGCGACATTATAATAATGAAAACCAGTATTATCATGGAATAGATATGACATCGTATCTTTATAAATACCAAATCCTTCACTACTCCAATGGCGTGTATCATTGGTACTCAAAGCTATAATTGTACGATGATTATCAATCGGGCTTAACAAACTACGGCCCGAAAATGAATGAATAGAAGTTGGTCGTTGCTCAAAAATTAAATTGAAGATAGTGGGCGCAATATCCAAATTAGTAACCCGCTTATTACGGTTTAACCGCGCCGTTTGATAGAGATCCGGATGGCTCGAAATCCATTTTTTAGGAAAATAAATTAACATTGGAATGTCAAGCGCCTCTTTAAAATAAGAAGCCAAGCGAGAACGTCTTTTGACAATATAATAACCATGATCAGCTGTAAAAACAAAAATTGTATGATCTAACTGTCCCTTTTCCTTGATGATATCAACTAAAGACTTAACCGTTTGATCCGTGATATACAACGCTTTACCATAGCGATCGCTAATCCCTTTAAAATCTTTTATTTCGGGGGAATGATCTTGATATGGGGTATGGGTCGCATTCGTATTGTAATATAAAAAGAAAGGTGTCTTTAGTTTTAAAATTTCAGGTTTAATGCGTTTGATGAGTGACAAGCCATCGGTTCCAACATCATTGATAAAAGACATTTCCAATTTTTCGGGATAATAATAAGCGTCCACATATTTATCATTGACAAAACTATTCATATGTTTCCACTCTTGAGATTGTGTATTGATCAACATAGTTTCATAACCGGCTTTTTTGGCATAATCCCATAAAAAAGGCGCATGAATCAAATCATAATAATCACGCTCAGGCCCAATACCGGTATATATGGTCGGCATGCTGACATCTGTTGCACCCGAAACAGACATAGCATTTTTAAATAAGATAAATTGCGCACTGTCTTGTTTGATCCAATGCGTCATAAAAGGCATATAATTATTTTTAAATCCATAAAAAGGCAGGGGCACTTTGCTAAAAGATTCAAAAACCACCAAAACAATATTATATTTTTCATTTTTGGCCTTCGGTAGTTTTTTATCCCAATCGGGCGCCAAAAAATGTTTTAAAGGCTTTTCTTGACTGTGTTTTTTAAAACCGGTTCTAATAGCATAAAATGTATGAATGTCGAGCGGTAAAAAATTCTTTTGAAAAAAATATCGTTCTTGATTCAATATAAAATTAGCTAAAATAAGCATCAATAAAGAAAGCATCAAAATCGTTTTCGATGGCTGCAATAAGTCCAATTTTTTAATTTTAAAAATCCAAAACAGAAGGATTGCCAAGATAATGATGGCTGCAAATTGCCAAAATGTATGCGTAATTTGATGCACATATCCCCAAAAATAAACCGGTTGCTCTTTGAGTAAAATAACCAAACCGGTCGATAAAAACTCCTTAAATTCCGTGAAAAAAGCCGGCGCCGTTAATATAACTATACTCCATATCAAAGATAAAAGCGCCACGATGCTATTAGCAGCTTTTCGGGGCAAATAATGCAAAAGAGCCCCTATTGCTGTCCAAAAAAAATAAGAAACTACCGCAAACAATATAAAACTATCATCCAACTTATGAATAGAAACATAACCGAAATTAAAAATCAAACTGTAGGTGATAAAGAATAAAGCTATCCAAGAAAATCTATTAAAAAATAAAGGTTTATAATTGCTCCAAAAACGATTAAAAGACATATTTTTAAGTGTAAAAATAACACAAATCTATAGTTCAAACAAGTTTTATTGTAAAAATATTTCATTGTAGATTCAATTGAGAATTTAAACGCTTACAATAACACATATATTTTTTATAAAGAACTGCCTGCGGCAAAGAAAAAACAACCTTGCCGAACACTTGATTTGATGGAATAAGACAGGCGCTGTTGTTTCCAAATATAGATGTCATTTCTATTTTTTTAAACCGCATTATTCATATAAAATGTAGTGAATTATATGAATCAGTGATGACAAAAAAAGGGAGGAATGGGAAACCCTCTCAACTAAAGTGAGGATAGGCATAAATACCCCAAATTTTGGTGTTTTCAAATCTCCAAATTTGTTGGTATTACTTAGTTGTAT
>WGDF01000023.1 GCA_015493405.1 Flavobacteriaceae bacterium | reverse complement strand
TTGCTCTTGCGCTTGTCCCAAAAAAACAAAAAGTGAAAGAAATATCAATAATTTTATTTTCATAATCGAGTGGTTTGATTTGAATGTGAAAAATCGTGCAAAAACGCTTTTTTTACAAAAAATGACCAAAAACAGGCAAAAAAGTACCTTTTGAGTACCCTATTGAGTACCCTTTGAGTACCCTTAAAACTTTTTTCTGCTCATAATGTAAGCTAATTTTACAGTATCAAAATTAATAAATTTTTTGACAACGTGATATTAATTAAAATTTTATTTAAAATGAAAAAAATTATCTTAACACTCAGCATGATGTTGCTATCCTATTTTGGTTACGGGCAACATATCGGGCAATATTATACTTTGCTCGAAAGTACGGGAACCTATCAAAGTCTCAATACTTATTCTGCCAGTATTTGGCATTATAACGATGACATTGATGATGATCAATTACTGGTAACGCTACCTTTTAACTTTCAATATAATAGTGATACTTATTCACAATTATATATTGGTGTTAATGGCGCTATTTCGTTTAGTTCCAACACGGTATTTTATGGAAATCACTTAGAAAGTACCAATTCACGGGATGATAATATTGTCGCACAGCTATGGGATGATATGTTTATCCGTTCGGCTGATGGCGGTTATATTGCTTACCAAACCCTCGGCACTTCACCTCATCGCAAATTTGCTATTGAGTGGGTAAACGTTAGCTGGCGTAATGCCGGTAGTACGGTTACCTTTAAAATGGAACTGGAAGAAGGTACCAATAATATATATTTCTATTATGGTCCGAATCATTCGACCGAAACACAATCTGCCAGTATCGGGATGAAATTTGACCGTTATGCAGATAATACACACAACTTTTTGAGCTTGACCCCGACCGTTCCGGCAAGTGTCAGTTATACAACGGCTAACAACAGCATTTCTACAACGGCTTATCCGGGAGAAGGACGTATTTATGCCTTTAAACATAAAACTTATGTGCCTGATTTTCAATTGGAAAGCAAGATTGAAACATATTCAACCGCTAGCGACGGTACCAATCATAACGGCTATGTTTTAACCCGCGGCTTATTAGGATTTTACACTACCGATTTTTCAAATCTGAACATAGCCGATGCTACCGGTGTGGAAGATATGAAAAACTTGCAACAAGCAAAATTTGCAAATAACCAATTATCCGATATTCATTTTTATCCTTACAATACGGCTTTGTCACAGGTTGATATTTCAAATAACCAATTTACACAAGCGCCGGATTTGTCCGACTTTGCCACGCAAATAGTAGAACTCAAATACGGCGATAACCAATTATCGGAGTTGGATGTAAACGCTCTGACTTCATTAACACGTTTGTGGTGTAACGATAACCAATTGGAAAGTTTAAAAGTGCAAAACGGAAACAATACCAATTTTACCGAGTTTCATGCCACCGGCAATCCGCTTTTGGGGTGTATTGAAGTGGACAACCCTACATATAGTCAAGCTCATTGGACGGACATTGATAGCGGTGCCGGATTCTCTACCGACTGCCACTACGGAGAAACTTATGTGCCGGATACCAATTTTGAACATTATCTCGAAACGCATCACATTAATTACGGTGGACAAATTACTACCGTTAGTGTAGGCGATCCGTCCAGTATGGGTAACGGCATTGATGGCGACCATTATGTTACTACGGCAAATATTCAACATAGTTATAATACAAAATTGGATATGCACGGATTAAACATCAGCGACTTAACCGGTATTGAAGATTTTGTTTTTTTGAAAATTTTGTATGTGCAAAACAACAATCTTACCACAGTAAATTTAAGCCACAATACCTTATTGGAAGAATTAAGTATTAATCAAAACCAATTAACCGCTATCAATTTGAGCCAAAATACGGCATTAACGTTCATTGACCTAGGTAATAACAATTTAACGGCGCTTGATGTATCCGCCAATACCGCTTTGGGTGAAGTTAATGTCATTAATAATCAATTAACCGGTTTGGACGTGAGTATGTTGCCTAATTTGACGACGCTAAATTGCTCTAACAATCAATTGGTTACACTTGATGTACGTAACGGACATAATTCGTCTATGCAAAATTTCTATGCCACCGGGAACAACAATTTGACTTGTATTTATGTCGATGACCCTTCCGCAACGTATTTATCCGGTTGGAACATCGATAGCGCTTCTCATTTTGTAGCCAACGAAACCGAATGTGCCAACACCTATTATACTTATGTGCCCGATAATAATTTTGAACATTATTTAGAAACACATAATAGCATTGGGAATCCGGTTCCCGTAGGCGATCCGAATAGTTTGGGAAACGGAGCCGATGGCGACGACTATGTGCTGACCTCAAAAATTGTAAATCTTAGCGGGCTGTATATTTACAATCAAAATATCAGTGATTTAACCGGTATTGAAGATTTTACGGCTTTGCAAAACTTATCGATTTTCAGTAATCAATTGACAAGCTTGAATCTTTCAAGCAATGCTAATTTGCAATATTTGTACGCTCAACATAATCAATTGACCAGTTTGAATATCAGTCAAAATACATCATTAAAAGGTCTAAATATTTATGATAACC
>WGDF01000022.1 GCA_015493405.1 Flavobacteriaceae bacterium | reverse complement strand
GCTTTGATATTGTCTCGCCAAGAAATATTAAAAGTATCAATCAGTTCTTTTTTGATGTTTTCATCATAAACCGGCGCTGTAACTTCGACGCGACGGTCTAAATTTCGTGGCATAAAATCAGCGGAACCTATAAATATTTTAGCCTCTTTGTCCGGCCCGAAAATAAATAAGCGCGGATGTTCCAAAAATTTATCCACAACGCTGATGCCCTCAATATTTTCACTTAAATTTTTGATGCCGGGGATTAGTCTGTTAATGCCACGCACAATCAATTGTACCTTAACACCGGCTTGTGAAGCTTTATATAAACGTTCAATCATTTTACGGTCGGATAAGCTGTTCATTTTCAATCGAATAAGCGCTTTTTCACCTTGTTGTGCCCGCTTGATTTGTTCATTAATCAAGGCATACATTTTACGGCGAAAATAGTGTGGTGAAACCAATAAATGTTTATAGTTCGGGATTTTATAATTGATGTCAAAAAAATCAAAAACTTTGGCAACATCTTCCAAAACACCTTGATTGGCGGTAAACAAAGTATAATCCGTATAAATTTTAGCGGTTTTTTCGTTAAAGTTACCGGTGCTGATAAAACCATATCGTTTGATGCCTCCTTGTTCTTCGCGTTCTATCATACAGACTTTGCTATGCACTTTGATGTCGGGTAGGCCAAAGACCAGATTGATACCTTCATTTTTAAAAATTTCGGCATATTTGATATTTTGAGCTTCGTCAAAACGCGCACGGAGCTCTATTTGAACCGTTACTTTTTTGCCATTTTTGGCAGCATTGATGAGTGAACTGGCTATTTGCGAATTTTTAGCCAACCGGTAAATGGTGATTTTAATTTCTTTAACCTTTGGATCTAATGCCGCTTCGCGTAAGAACTTAACCACATATTTGTAGTTGTGATAAGGTGCATAGAGCAAATAATCCTTTTCTTTAATTTGTTTTAAAATGCTACCATGTAAAGATAAATCTTTAATGGGGAGCTGTGGATATTGTTTGTAGAGCAATTTCTTTTTTCCTAAATCGGGGAAGCCCATAAAATCGCGGTGGTTGTGGATACGCCCACCCGGAATCAAACTGTCAAGTTCATCTATACCCATTTTTTGTTTCAGAAAATCGAGCGTGTCTTTGGCTATGGCTTCATCATAAATAAGACGCACAGGTTCCCCTTTTTGTCGTTGGCGGACATAGAAACTCACTTTTTCCAAAATGCTTTTGGTGCGATCGGTGTCTTCTTCAAATTGAGCATCACGTGATATTTTAATCACATGAGCTTCAATCTTATCATAGTCAAAAATGTTGAAAATCTCATCGAGATTGTAGCGGATGACATCGTCCAAAAGCATAATGTAATTTTTATTGCCTTCTTTGGGCAAAACCACAAAACGCCCTAAATCGTCTGTTGGAATTTCAACCAAAGCATAAATGGGTTCGGTGATATCATCTTTGATTTCGCGTCCTTTCTTTTTACTCATTTTGACGGCCAAATAAACGGATGAATCTTTAATAATGGGAAATTCCGGCAAATCGTTTAAAACAATAGTAACCAAGGAAGGACTTACCTTATCAATAAAATGTTTTTTTAGAAATTCGCCTTGTGCTTGGCTGATATTTCGTTCATCAATCAGATGAATATTATGTTCTTTGAGCTCTTCAAAAATACCACGACGGACTTGGCGCATTTCATTTTGCTGTTTAATCGCTATTTGAGTAATTTCTTTGAGTAATTTTTTAGCCTGACGCACTTCGAATTTACTTTTCTCCGGAAATTTACCCAAACTGATGCGTTGAATTTTGGCATAGCGGACTTTAAAAAATTCGTCCATATTGTTAGAGAAAATGCCTACAAACCGAAGGCGCTCTAATAATGGTACCTTGGGATCAGAAGCTTCTTGTAATACGCGTTCATTAAAGGATAACCAACTGATTTCGCGATTGATATATTTTTCGGGAATAAGTGTGTTTGGCATATTGAGCATCTTTAACTTCAAAAATACGGAATTAGTTTATATGCCACAAAAAAAAGCCTGTTTTTTCACAAAAAACAGGCTTTTTTTGATGAGAAGATTAATTTATTTTTTTAAATGAAAAACAATTTTGGTGGTGTCACCGGTACTACTATCAGTATTTTCCATATAGAAAGTCAGTTTGGTATCATTTAAATCTTTGACTTTGAGTTCATAAGTCTGAGCAACACGTGTTTGGATATTGCCGGCATTATTTAAAATATTTACAATCGGTCCTCCTGAGACAGCTGTTAGTTTGATGATATCCGGAGAGCCTGTGATGTATTGCCATTTGTAATATTCGGTGATACTACCATTTTTATATATAAAGAGATCTTTGTTTACGGCAAATAACCAATCATATTCGCTTACATCTTGCGTATTTGTTTGGGTACCATTTGTATAAGTAATAGCATCAATAGCATGCCATTCATGGGATGTTAACAGTTCTGTTTTGGTTGGTTCGTCAACCGGACAGTCTTTTTTACAAGAGCTGAAAGTTCCTGCAATAAGCAAGAAGCCTGTGAGTAATAATAGTGTTTTTTTCATAATAATTAGATTTTATATTGCAAATTTAATTATTAGAAATAATGAATGTTGGGCTTTTTTTATAAATAGTATAATTTAGTTTATGAATGGTTAAAAATATTTTATGAATGATATTTTAGCATAAAAAAATCTCGCTTCGATATTAAAGCGAGATTTTTTTCAATTATAATATTAATTTAAGCCCAATGATAAAATTCCTGCCTTGATTTGGAATTTTGTCTTCACGTAAAACCGATAAATTGGAAATATAAGTCCGGTCAGTCAAGTTGTGTACAACCAAATTAAACTCACCATGCATCTTTTTATATTTAAAAGCCATACCAAAATTGGTGTTTAATAAAGTATAAGCCGGATAAACATCCTCTTCCTCATCGGGGCGGCTGGCAAAAGTATGATTTATTTGGACTCCGCCATAGATTTTTTTGATAGCACCTTTTGAATAACGGTGATTTATCTGTAACTCATTTTTCCATTGGTCAGCCGGAATGAGGGGTAAGTTTCCGCCATTTGAAGTTTGCGCGATAACGGTCTCGAAGCTACTGCTGATATGCAACCAATCCCAAGGGTGCGGGTGAAAATGCACGCCGGTTTCTCCACCGTATAATTTGGCATCATTTTGCTTATAAGCATAAACTGCCAGATTATTTTGTTGATAACCAAGTGGTGCTAAATAGATATAGTGGTGGATTTTATTATAAAATGTATTTACAAAAAAAGTAAAATGAGAACTGTTATAATCCAAATTAAAATCCGTTTGAAAATTTTGTTCGTTTTTCAAATCTCGGTCACCGATTTCAACACGACCTTCATGTTCCCCATTTGAGGTCAATTCGGCTAAATTGGGCGCTCTGAAACCCGATGCGAAATTCAATCTGACTTGCCAGTTGTCATGCCAATCTTGCTTGACACCGAGCGAACCTGTAAAACTCCCTAAACTTCTTTTTAATCCCGGACGGCTGTTGCTGATATAAGCAGCATCTATGGTTCGATAATCATAGCGTAGACCACCTTGCAAAGCTGTATTATTGTGCGTGTAATTTAAAGTTGAAAATAAACCTAAATTGTTGGTTTGTGCATTGGGTAATAAAATATGCGGACCTATATTGGTATTGTGTTGCCAAT
The DNA here is from genome assembly GCA_015493405.1 of Flavobacteriaceae bacterium. Classification (GTDB taxonomy): domain Bacteria; phylum Bacteroidota; class Bacteroidia; order Flavobacteriales; family Flavobacteriaceae; genus WGBX01. Next base: position 1,878 of record WGDF01000022.1, on the reverse strand, counting down.
AGGCTTCCCCACCCAAAATCCATTGAAAATTGTGTCGTTCTGGCAAATACCATAACACATTGGTGTTGATAGTGCGTAATTGCATATCGATAAAATCCTGCCCGTCTTTGAGCAAAGCTCTTTCGAATTGTGAAAAACCTATATTGGTTTTCAGCTTGCTTTCTCCCAGTTCCCAGCTGTTTTTTAGACTTAAATTGTTGGTGTGCAAATTTTGATAAGTACCCGAAAACGCATAAGGTTTGTCTTCAAATCCTGTTCCTTCCGCCATGCCATTTAATGTATGATTATAATTGTACCGCAAATCTGCCGACCATTTGGCATCTTTGTAACCAACTCCCATTTTAAAATCTTTGTCTTTGTTGGCTGAATTTAATACCAGATCCCCATTGGGAATACGGTAATCTCCATTGATTTTATAAGCCCCTCTGGCTAAAAACTGCCATTTTTGTTCGGATGTTTTTAATCCTAGACTTTGATGTGTGCCACGAGTATTACTAAAATATTTGGATTGCATACTGGCATGAAATGAATGAGCAGGCGCATACTTTTCAGGAATTAAATAGACGACGCCACCCAAGGCATCTGACCCGTAAAGCAAAGAAGCAGGTCCTTTGATAACTTCTACACCGGCAATACCTGAAGCGTCGACTCCCATGCCGTGTTCTTCACCAAATTGGTAATTTTCGAGGCGCACGCCTTGGTTATAGACCAAAACGCGGTTGCCACTCAATCCCCTGATAACCGGTTTGGCAATACCCGTTCCGGTGCTTAAGTTGGAGACTCCCGGTATCTGTGCAATACCTTCCATAATGTTTTGCATACCTTTGCGTTCCAAAGCCGCGATGTTTTGATGAGCTACTTTCATAACATTGTCTTTTTGCAACTTGTTAATGCCGGTGGAAACAATGACTTCATCCATTTCAAAAACGGCTTCTTTCATATAGATTTGAAGATTTTTTTGAGCTTGTTCAAATTGGATATTTCGATGCACCGTTTGGTAGCCTTGATAGGAAAAAACGACTTCTATTTTGGATTTAGGGATATGTTTTAAAATAAATTTACCATCCAAATCACTGACAGTGCCTTGTTTGGTAGCCGGAATATAAATGCTGACCCCCATAAGAGGTTCTTTGCTTCGCGCATCTTTAATGCTGCCTGACAAAATATGTTGGCCAAAAGATGTGTTTGTGATGAATAGCATAATGATGAATGAAATGAAATTTTTCATAAGATAATTTTTTTGTTGATGAATTGTTTTTAGACCTAGCAAATCCTTAAAATCCGATAGGTCTATGTAAACGATGAACTAAATTTTTATAGAATATTCATAAATCGCCATATTTAACCGGCATATAAGCCAATTAAACACTGTTTTTCTGCCAAATAAAATGCAAAATAACAGGGCTGTTTTATGATAAAATAATAGAAGGGAATTGTTAGGCTAAAGCAGGTGGCGCCCTTAAACTAAAAGCCGGAATAAATTTGATATGAGGGATTTCCGGAAAATCGCTGTTTATTAAAATGATGGCCGGAAAATTAGGCGTATCAAAGAAATAAAGATTGAGAACGGAATGAAATTGCAGTTGTTTATGTAAAGGACCACAAAAATCCTTAGGATTCTTCTTGATCTCCTGATGATCAGATTTATAAACAATCCCATGAGAGTTATCAAAAACATGTTCCAGTTGCCATAGGGGCGGAATAACCAATGCTAAGACAAGCAACCAGGAAAAAATAATATGTCTTTGCTTTTTAGTCATATATTAAAGAAACTGTTTTCAGTAGTGCAAAGATAAGATATAAAAATGTGAAAATAAAAAACTGCCTTTTAAAAAATCATTTTAAAGACAGTTTGTTTACAATCGTTTAATTCCAACT